>NZ_JBEPDB010000005.1:0-140296 GCF_040300025.1 Dactylosporangium sp. NPDC000555
CGCGGGGCGGCGAAGCCCCCGGCGAAGCGAGCGAAGCGAAGCGGTGCCGCGCGAAGCGCGGCATGGGGGGCGCGGGGTGGCGAAGCCCCCCGCCTGGAGCGAGCGAAGCGAGCGCGAGGAATCCACAGGCTCCCAGCGAGCCGCCCAACGGGCGCGCGAGCAGGGTGAACCCAAGCCTGTGGGGCGGGCGGGACTCGAACCCGCGACCAAGGGATTATGAGTCCCCAGCTCTAACCTGCTGAGCTACCGCCCCGAGCGTCGCAAGCTTACCGAGCTATGCAAGTCGAATGCCGCCCCGAAACGGGTATGAGCGAGAAAAAAAATGGCCCCCAAGGGGCCGGTAAAGCTCCCGCGATAGGACTCGAACCTATAACCTGCCGGTTAACAGCCGGCTGCTCTGCCAATTGAGCTACGCGGGACCGCATCTCCCCCTGTTCGAGGGCGACCGGGAAAGAGTACAGCACGACTCGGGGGGTCCGCGCCAGTGGGTATCCCATGCGCGGGCGCAGACCACCGCATCGGGTGCCAGATCCTGGCAAACCGAGGCAAGATCGATGTGTCGGGACGACGATGAACGGGTATGTCAACGCAGACGGCGCAGCAGGAAACGATGATCCGGCGCCGTCAGAAGGAGGTCGTCGCCATGCGCGGCAAGCTACTGTTCCTCGGCGGTCTGGCCGCGGGCTTTGTGCTCGGTGCCCGGGCCGGCCGGGAGAAGTATGAGGAGATCAAGGCCACTGCTCTGAAGATCAAGGAGAGCCCGACGATGCAGGAGGCCGCCGGGGTCGTCCAGGAGCAGGCGACGCGGCTCTACAGCGAGGGCAAGACCAAGGTCACCGACAGGCTGGCGAACAGCCGCTTCGCCGAGACGGATCTCGGGCAGCGTCTGCTGCACACGTCACAGTCGCCCGCGATCGAGCGGGACATGGCGACGAGCGGCGCGCGCACGACGCCGTCGACGGGCACCAGCTTCTAGATCACGACCGAGCACGTGCAGGCCGACCCGACAAACCGGGTCGGCCTTCGCATTTTCGACCAAGGATCAAAGTCCGAAACCAAACAGGATCGGACAAAAGGTCAGCGTAGGCCAGCGAGTCAAGATCAACGCGGACCGGCGGCGGGCAACCGCAACAAAAGGACTACCGCAACAAAGCAGGGCGAGCAACAAGGCAGGGCGGCCAGCGAAGCAAGGGCGGCCAGGACGCCGGATCAGGCAGCAAAGCAGCGCGCGGCAAGCCGCATAACCGAAATGTCGGATACGTCGGTCACGACGGTGCCTGACACATCCGCTCAAACGGGACGTACGGCGCGGCCCTCGACGAAAGCGAAGGCCGCGCCGGAAGAGGAGCGTCAGGACGAGGACGAGAAGGCCGCGTCGAAGGCGGCCGCCGGGGCGTCGAAGGCCAGCCTGCGCACGAACTGCAGGGCCTCCGGGGCGCCGACCAGCCGGTCCATGCCGGCGTCCTCCCACTCGATCGAGATCGGGCCGGTGTACCCGATCGCGTTGAGGGCCCGGAACGAGTCCTCCCACGGCACGTCGCCGTGGCCGGTGGAGACGAAGTCCCAGCCGCGGCGCATGTCGGCCCACGGCAGGTGCGACGCGAGGCGACCGCGGCGGCCGTCGCCGGTGCGAACCTTCGCGTCCTTGCAGTCCACGTGGTAGATGCGGTCGGCGAAGTCGAAGATGAAGTTTACCGGGTCGAGCTCCTGCCACACGAAGTGTGACGGGTCCCAGTTGAGGCCGAACGCCGGGCGGTTGCCGATGGCTTCGAGGGTGCGCCGCGTCGTCCAGTAGTCGTACGCGATCTCGCTCGGGTGCACCTCGTGCGCGAACTTGACGCCCACCTCGTCGAAGACGTCGAGGATCGGGTTCCACCGGTCGGCGAAGTCCTGGTAGCCGGCCTCGATCATCTCCGGTGGTACCGGCGGGAACATGGCCAGCGTGTGCCAGATCGACGATCCGGTGAAGCCCACGACCACGTCGACGCCGAGCTTGCGCGCGGCCCGCGCGGTGTCCTTGATCTCCTCGGCGGCGCGCCGCCGCACGCCCTCGGGCTCGCCGTCTCCCCAGATGCGGGCCGGCAGGATGCCCTGGTGCCGCTGGTCGATCGGGTGGTCGCAGACGGCCTGGCCGACCAGGTGGTTGGAGATGGTCCAGACCTTCAGGTTGTACTTCGCCAGCGTCTCCAGCTTGCGGTCCACGTAGGACTCGTCGGAGATGGCCTTGTCGACCTCGAAGTGGTCGCCCCAGCAGGCGATCTCGAGGCCGTCGTAGCCCCACTCGGACGCGAGACGGCAGACCTCCTCGAAGGGAAGATCGGCCCACTGGCCGGTGAAGAGCGTGATTGGACGCGCCATGCTGCTGTCCTCCGATGAAGGGGGTTCCAGGCGCGAGGGAGACCTGTTGATTCACAACGGGTGGAACGGAAACGAAAGTGGGTTGCGCCCCCACGCTGTAATCCTAAAAGACCTGCTAGCAAAGCAAAAGAGGATCCCCGCCCGCTCGGACCGCGCAGGAGAAAGGAGTCCGGGCGGCATCGGCGTCGCCGACCCGGAATCCGCAACGGCGCGTCATGTGTCCGAGCGGGCGGGGCCCGAAGGAAGGGCCGGTCGGCGTCTCGGCCCCACCTCCGTCAATCCGGCCGGCGCGAGGCCGACCGACGTTCGATCCGGCCGGCGCGACTCCGACCGAGGGTCAATCCGGCCAACGCGACGCTGACCGATGTTCGATCCGGCCGACGCAACGCCGGCCGAGGGTCGATCCGGCCGGCCGCGGCGTCAGCCGATCAGCGTGAACTCGTCGATGTCGAAAAGCGATCCGGCACCGCCGCGGAACACGAGGTACAGACCGGTGGAAGCATTCGTGGCGAGCGGAGTCGAGGCCTCCTGGAACGTGTCCCAGCTGCCCGTGTTCGCCAGCGCGATCGTGCCGAGCAACGCGCCGGTCGAAGAGCCCGCACGGAACTCCACGGTGCCGCCCGGGCCCGCCGAGGACCACCTGACGCGCACCCCGGCGACCGTGGCGAGGTTGACGCCGGTGTACCCGGCCCAGTCGTTGTTGTCGATGAAGCCCGCCGTCTGGCCGCCCACCGCGGGGCCGTGCGCCGCGACCTGCAGGCCGCTCATCGACGACCACGCCTCACCCTGCCGGGTGGTGGCGTTGCGCAGGAGGGTGAACTGGTCGACGTCGAACAGCGAGTTGCCGTTGCCGCGGAACACGAGGTACAGCGAGGTGGCGGCGTTCGAGGCGAGCGGCGTGAACACGTCGCGGAACGTCTCCCAGCCGCCGGTGTTGGGCACCGCGACCGAGCCGAGCAGCGCACCCGTGGTCGAGCCGGCGCGGAACTCGATGGTGCCGCCGGCGCCGGCCGAGGAGGCGCGCACGGTGACGCCCTTGACCGCGGAAAGGTTGACGTTGTTGAACCCAATCCAGTCATTATTGTCGATGTATCCGGCGGTCTGGCCGCCGACGGCCGGGGCGTGGGCCGCGACCTGGACTCCGCCGGTCGAGGAGAACGCCTCGCCCTGGTAGACCGAGGCGCCGGACGGCGCGGGCACCGAGCAGTCGGCTTCGACGCGCTTGGCGGTGTAGCGGATGGCGCCGAGCAGCAGCTTGGTGAAGTTCGGGTCGACGTAGCTCTCCTCCGTGTGGCCGAGGCCGGTGTAGAAGGAGCGTCCGCTGTCGATGGTCTTGCACCAGGTGATCGGGTGGTCGCCGTTCATGGTGCCGCCGGAGTACGACGACTCGTTGAGCGACGTCAGCACGTGCGCGGTGCCGCGCGGGTTGGACTGGTAGTTGTACCACTCGTCGGTGCGCACCCAGGTGGCGCCGAGATGCGCCGTCGCCGGATTGGTGCGGTCCTCGACGTTGACCGTGGCCTGCTGGATCGCCGGGTGCGAGGCGAACCAGGCGCCGGCCAGCGTGCCGTAGAAGGGCCAGCCATACTCGGTGTCGGCCGCGGCGTGCACGCCGACGTACCCGCCGCCGCCGCGAATGTACGACTCGAACGCGGTTTGCTGCGCGTCGTTGAGCACGTCCCCGGTCGTCGACATGAAGACCACGGTCTGGTACTGCGCGAGGTTGGCGGTGGTGAACGCGCCGGCGTCCTCGGTGGCGGTGACGGTGAAGTTGTTGGCGGTGGCGAGCGATTGGATGGCGGCGATGCCGTTCGGGATGGATGAGTGGCGGAAGCCGGCCGTCTTCGAGAAGACCAGCACCTTGTACGGTGCGTCGGCCGCGCTGGCGGGCGCGGCGCTCAGGACACCGGTGGCTAGGAGGCCCACCGTAGCGGCGGCGAACCACGAGCGGATGGTCATGACAGTTCCTTCACGATCGACTCGTCGGGTCTGCGCGCGCCGCCGCGCTGTCATGTCGGTACAGCTCTTCAGTTGTCGTTTGCCCGGGGCCACGGCCCGGCACCTGGCTGGCGCCGCGCCGGGGCTCCGGTGTGCTCTCCCCCGGAACCGGTATCCCCACCCGCGGGGCGCAACCGCGGATGGTCCCTCGCTACCGGTGCCGGCGGAGAAGTCGGAGGGGTTCAGCCACGAATTCCCAGCAGGTGCTCCATGGCCAGCTGGTCGAGCCGCTCGAACGCCATCCCCCGGGCGGCGACCGTCTCGATGTCGATCTCCTCGGCGCGCAGCGCCTCCAGGGACTCCCCCGGCAGCAGCGTCGGCACCGACAGCTCGTCGACCCGCGCGGTCGCCAGGGCGGCGGACACCTCGGGGTCGTCGCGGAACGTGCGGACCTTCTCCTTGAGGATCAGGTAGTTGCGCATACAGGCCGCCGCGGTGACCCAGACGCCGTCGGCGTCCTCGGTGCGAGGCGGCTTGTAGTCGAAGTGGCGCGGCCCGGCGTACGCCGTGGGGTAGCCGGAGCTGTTCTCCAGCACGTCGACGGTCCAGAACGCGCCCCGCAGGTTGCCGGCGCCGAAGCGCAGGTCCTGGTCGAAGCGCGGCCCGTGCTGGCCGTTGAGGTCGATGTGGAACAACTTGCCGTGCCACAGCGCCTGCGCGATGCCGTGCGCGAAGTTCAGCCCGGCCATCTCCTCGTGCCCGACCTCGGGGTTGAGCCCGACCCGGGACGGCTCGTCCAGCGTCGAGATCAGCGCGAGCGCGTGGCCGATCGTCGGCAGCAGGATGTCGCCGCGCGGCTCGTTCGGCTTGGGCTCGATCGCCAGGCGGATGTCGTAGCCGCGCTCCCGGATGTACGCGCAGATCGCGTTGATCGCCTCGCGGTAGCGGTCCAGCGCCGCGCGCATCTGCTTGCCCGCGCCGGACTCCGCACCCTCCCGGCCGCCCCACAGCACGTACGTGGGCGCGCCGAGCTCGGCCGCGAGGTCGATGTTGCGCAGCACCTTCTGCAGCGCGAACCGCCGCACGGCACGGTCGTTGGCGGTGAACGCGCCGTCCTTGAAGATGGGGTGCCCGAACAGGTTCGTGGTGGCCATCGACACGACCAGGCCGGTGCCGTCCAGTGCTTCCCGGAAGCGGGTCACGACCTTGTCGCGCACGGTCTCGTCGCTGCCGAACGGGATCAGGTCGTCGTCGTGGAAGCTGACGCCGTACGCCCCCAGCTCGGCCAGCCGGTGCACGGCCTCGACCGGGTCGAGCGCCGGGCGCGAAGCCGACCCGAAGACGTCCTGGGCCTGCCAGCCCACCGTCCACAGGCCGAACGAGAACCGGTCGGCCGGCGTGGGGACGTACGGATCAATCATGCCGAGACCTCCGTGCCGCTCACGCCGCCACGCTCACCCAGGAGGAGTCGGACTTCTGGACCGCGTCGAGCACGAGCTGCACCTGCAGGGCGTCCTCGAAGGAGGGCGTCGGGTCGGCGCCGGTCGCCACCGCCTCGATGAAGTCGCGCATCTCGTGGGTGAAGGAGTGCTCGTACCCGATGATGTGCCCCGGCGGCCACCAGGCCCCGAAGTACGGGTGCTCGCCCTCGGTCACGAGGATGCGGTTCCAGCCCTGCTCGGCCGCGGGCCGCGTGGCGTCGTAGAACTCAAGCTCGTTGAGGCGCTCGAGGTCGAAGGCCAGCGACCCGTACTCGCCGTTGATCTCGACCCGCAGCCCGTTCTTGCGGCCGGTCGCGAACCGGGTCGCCTCGTACGTGGCCACCGCGCCGCCGTCGAGCCGGGCGATGAACAGCGCCGCGTCGTCGACGGTGACCTCGCCGGTCGCGATGCCGGCGTTCGCCGACAGGCCGCTGGAGGACTCCGGCAGCGGTCGCTCCTTGATGAACGTCTCGGTCAGCCCGGAGACGCCGGTGATGCGCTGGCCGGTGACGTACTGGGTCAGGTCGATGATGTGCGCGCCGATGTCGCCGAGCGCGCCCGAGCCGGCCAGCTCCCGCTGCAGCCGCCAGACGAGCGGGAAGCTCGGATCGACGATCCAGTCCTGCAGGTAGACGGCGCGGACGTGGCGGATCGCGCCGAGCCGGCCGGCGGCGATCAGGTTGTGCATGAGGGTGACGGCCGGGACCCGGCGGTAGTTGAACCCGCAGGCCGAGCGCACGCCCAGCGTCCGGGCCTTGGCCGCGGCCGTGACCATGGCACGTGCCTCGTCGACCGTGTTGGCCAGCGGCTTCTCGCACAGGACATGCTTGCCTGCCTCGAGCGCGGCGATGGCGATCTCGGCGTGGCTGTCGCCCGGGGTACACACGTCGATGACGTCGATGTCGTCCCGGGCGATCAGCTCGCGCCAGTCGGTCACCGCCTCGGCCCAGCCGAGCCGGCTCGCGGCTTCCGCCACCTTCGCCCCATCACGACCGCAGACGGCGACCATGCTCGCCCGCGCCGGTAGGTCGAAGACTCGGTTCACGGTGCGCCACGCCTGCGAGTGCGCGGCGCCCATGAAGGCGTAGCCGACCATGCCGACTCGCAGCTCCCCGCTGCTGCCTTGACTGGACACTGGCGGTTCCTCTCTGATTCCGTTGGTTCAAGTAGTTCCGGATGGGGTCAGGACTTGAAGCCCAGCGGCAGGTACTTGTCGACGTTCTCCTTGGTGATCGTCTCGGACTGCAGCACGATCAGCTTCGGCACCTGCAGTTCGACCAGGTCGGTCATGCCGTTGCCCTGCGCCGCGAGGCGGGCCAGGATGATCGCCGACGAGGCCATCGACGGCGGGTAGGTCACCGTCGCGGTGAGCACCGTGTCGCCGGCCTTGATGTGGTCCATCGCGTCGCGGGAGCCGGCGCCGCCGACCATGAAGAACTCCTTGCGCCCCGCCTGCTGGATCGCGGCGAGCACGCCGATGCCCTGGTCGTCGTCGTGGTTCCACACGGCGTCGAGCTTCGGCGCCGCCTGCAGCAGGTTGGCCGCGGCGGCCTGGCCCGACTGCACGGTGAAGCCGGCGGCGACGCGGTGCTTGACGCTCAGCCCGTAGTTCTTCAGCGTGTCGGCGAAGCCCTTCGAGCGGTCCTTGGTCAGCTGCAGCTCGTCGATGCCGGGGATCTCGCCGACGACCGCGTCCGTCTTGCCCTTGAGCTTCTCGCCGATGTAGTGCCCGGCGGCGACGCCCATGCCGTAGTTGTCGCCCTTGATGAGGCTGAACGAGGCGGCGGAGTCGGAGAACTCGCGGTCGAGGTTGATGACGATGATGCCGGCGTCCGTCGCCTTCTTGCCGATGGCGGTGAGCTGCGCGCCGTCCTGCGGCAGCAGCACGATGGCATCCGGCTTGCTCGCGATGAGGGTCTCCAGCGCGGCGATCTGGGCGGGCGCGTCCTTACCGGCGTCGACCACCTTGAGCGTCACGTCGGAGAACTTCGCCGCCTGCGCCTTGGCGTTGGCGGTGATCGCGCCGATCCAGCCGTGGTCGGCGGCCGGCGCGGAGAAGCCGATGGTCACCGGCTTGCCGGGCGCCGCGCTCGCGGCGTTGCCGTCCTTGACGTTGGTCTGAGGTGCGCTGTCCTTGGTCTCGTTCGACGTGCAGCCGGCCAGCAGCGCGCCGGCGCCGAGGGCCGCCCCGCCGAGCAGAAGCCGACGGCGGGACATGTCGGGCGAGATTGCGCTCATCTCACGACCTCCTGGTCGTCTGTGGGATGTTGGGTTTTTTCGGGGGTGTACTTCATGAGCTGTTTTTCGGGTGCGCTGACCCGCGCTACCGTCCCGGCGTGGACGTCGCGAGCGATCGTGGAAAGGCGCTATGAGGAGGCGGGTCTGCGCCAGAGCGATGTGACCCGGAACTGCTGGACGAGCACGGCGACGACGATGATGCCGCCGTTGATGACCCGCTGGATGTCCAGCGGCAGGTTGTTGACCACGAACAGGTTGGTGATCTGGCTGAAGATCAGCACGCCGAGCAGGGAACCGATGATGGTGCCGCGGCCGCCCGTCAGCGCGGTGCCGCCGATGATCGCGGCGGCGATCGCGCTGAGCTCGTAACCGTCGCCGTTGGTGTTGCTGCCGGAGGTGGTCTGCGAGACGACCATCAGCGCCGCGATGCCGCAGCAGAGGCCGCCCAGCACGTACAGCAGCACCGTCTGCAGGCGGACGTTGATGCCGGCCAGGCGGGCCGCCTCGGTGTTGCCGCCGATGGCGATCGTGCGCCGACCGAAGGTGGTGCGGTTGAGCAGGACCCAGCCGAGCACGACGACGACCAGGAAGATGATGACCGTGTACGGCACGCCGAGGAACTTGTCGCCGGCGAGGCTGATGATGAACTTGTTGTTGGTGATCTGCGTGTGCGACCCGGAGATGTTCTGGGCCAGGCCGCGGGCGGACACCATCATCGCCAGCGTGGCGATGAACGGTACCAGCCGGCCGTAGGCGATGAGCACGCCGTTGACGAGCCCGGCGGCGGCGCCGACGGCCAGCGCGGCGAAGACCATCGCGCCGGCGCCGTAGCTCTGCGTCGCCACCGTCGTGCACCATACGCTCGCCAGGGCCAGCAGCGCGCCGACCGACAGGTCGATGCCGCCGCTGATGATGACGAACGTCATGCCGACGGTGATCACGCCGATGCTGGAGGCCAGCGAGAGCACCGTGAGCTCGTTGCTCCACAGGCGCTCGATGTCGAGGAAGATGTCCGGGCGGGTGATCGCGCCGATGATCAGCAGGAGCAGGAGCACGCCGATCAGGGCGAGGTTGCGCTTGGCGTTGTCCGCGCCGTCGCGCTGCCACCAGCTCTGCGCGGTCACGCGGGGTGGCTCGTGGACGCCCAGCGGTTCCGTCGGGCTGATGCTACTGGCGGTGCTCATGCTGCGGTCCCTTCGGGGGCGGTGCTCGCCAGGTCGGCCCCGTCGAGCAGCGAGCCGGCCATCACCAGGTCGAGCACGGTGTCTTCGTCGAGTTCACCGGCGGGGGCCTCGCGCACGACCCGGCCCTCCCGCATGACCAGCACGCGGTCGGAGAGGCCGAGCACCTCGGGCACCTCGCTGGACACGAGCAGCACGCCGACACCCTCGTCGGCGAGCCTGCGGATCACCTGATACAGCTCGGCCCGCGCACCCACGTCAACACCGCGGGTGGGCTCGTCGAGCAGCAGCAGCCGGGTTCCGCCGAGCAGCCACCGGCCGACGACGACCTTCTGCTGGTTGCCGCCGGACAGTGTGCGCACCGGGCGGCGGACGTCGGCGGGGCGCAGGTCGAGGTCGCGGGTGACGCCCTCGGCCGCCTCGCGCTCGCGCCCGGCGTCGGTGAAGCCGGCCCGCGCGTAGCGGGCGAAGCCGGCCAGGGTGACGTTGCGGTAGATCGGCTCGCCGAGCAGCAGCGCCTGGCTCTTGCGCTCCTCCGGCGCCATGCCGATGCCGGCCCGGACGGCGGCGTTGACGCTGCCACGGCGCAGCTTCGCGCCGTTGAGCTCCACCGTCCCGGCGGCGGGCCGGCGCGCGCCGTAGATGCTCTCGAGCACCTCGGACCGGCCGGAGCCGACCAGGCCGGTGATGCCCACGATCTCCCCGCCGTGGACGGCCAGCGACACGTCGGTGAAGCGGCCCGGCAGCGTCAGCCCCTCGACCCGCAGCAGCGGCGCGCTCTCGAAGGTGCGCGCGGCGGGCCGCTCGGGGAAGACGTACTCAATGGTGCGGCCGGTCATCCGGCTCACCAGCTCGCGGTTGGGGGTGCTCTTCGCGCCGAGGTTCGCGGCGGTGGTGCGGCCGTCCTTGAGCACCGTGACCCGATCGCCGATCTCGCGGATCTCGTCGAGGCGGTGGGAGATGTAGATGACCGCGATGCCCTGCTCGGTGAGGCCGCGCACGATGCGGAACAGGTTCTGCACCTCGTCGTGGGCCAGCACGGCGCTCGGCTCGTCCATGATGAGCAGCCGCGCCTCGCGCGACAGCGCCCGGCCCATGCTGACGATCTGCTTCGCCGCGGCGGGCAGCTTGCCGACCTCGCGGCCGACGGGGATCTCCGGGTGGCCGAGGCGCTGCAGGATCGCGGCCGCGCCGCGGCGCATCGCCCGCCGGGCCACGAAGCCGCCGGTGTTGGGCTCGTGGCCGAGGTACATGTTCTCGGCCACGCTGAGCCCGTCGACCAGGTCGAGCTCCTGGTAGATGGTGGCGATGCCGGCCTTCATGGCGGCCTGCGGGCTGCCGAAGGCGGCCGGCTCGCCCTGCCACCAGATCTCCCCCGAGTCCGGGGTGTGCGCGCCGGAGAGAATCTTGATCAGTGTCGACTTGCCCGCGCCGTTCTGCCCGAGCAGGCAGTGCACCTCGCCCGCGCGCACCTCGAGCTGGACGCCGTCGAGCGCGCGGACGCCGGGGAACGTCTTGACCACATCGGTAAGCCGGAGGACCACGTCCTCCGGGGATTGTCCGGCGGTCTGTGCCGGTGGTTCTGTCATGATGGCCGTCCATATGCGAGTTCGCTCGCCAGCACCGCGGCGCCCACGACGCCGGCGCGAGGGCCGAGCTCGGACAGGACGACCGGCAGGTTGCCGGTCGCAAGGGGCAGCGAGCGCCTGTACACCACGCTGCGGATCTCGGCGAGCAGGATGTGCCCGAGGCCGGCCAGGCCGCCGCCGATCACGATCATCGACGGGTTGATGAAGCTGACCAAGCCGGCGAGGACCCCGCCGATGCGCCGCCCACCGTCGCGGATGATCCGGATGCAGGTGACGTCGCCCTCGGCCGCGCCGTCGGCGACGTCCTTCGCGGTCACCGCGCCGTTGGCGGCGAGGCGGTCCGCGAGCGCCGGGGAGGCGCCGCTGCGGGCCGCGGCGGTCGCGTCGCGGGCGAGCGCGCCGCCGCCGAAGAGCGCCTCCAGGCAGCCGACGTTGCCGCACGCGCAGATCGGCCCGTGGCTGTCGACCTGGATGTGGCCGATGTCGCCGGCGCATCCGTCGGTGCCCCGATAGACCTCGCCGTTGAGGTAGATGCCGCAGCCGATGCCCGTGCCGACCTTGAGGAACAGCAGGTTGTCGACCGAGTGCGCGACGCCGCCGTAGCGCTCGCCGATGCTCATGATGTTGACGTCGTTGTCGACGACGACCGGGCAGTTGTGCTCGCGCCCGAGCGCCTCCCGCACCGGGAACCGGTCCCAGCCGGGCATGATCGGCGGCGAGACCGGAACTCCGTCGCGGAAGCTGACCGGGCCGGGCACGCCGATGCCGATGGCATTGAGGCGCTCGTAGGCGCCCTCCGCCCTGAACTTGTGCAGGATCTCGTTGACCCGCTGCAGGATCACCTTCGGCCCCGAGCGGATGTCTGCCGGCTCCCCGTACGCGGTGATCGGCTCCAGCCGGCCGTCGGTGATCTCCACGTCGATCGAGCTGGCGCCCAGGTCGACCGCGGCGAAGCGCAGCCCCGGGTCGAGCTCGACCAGCGTCGAACGCCGCCCGCCGCGGCTCGCGGCCGGCCCCGCCTCGCGGATCAGCCCGGTCGCGACCAGCGCGTCCAGGTCCGCCAGCAGCCGGGGCCGCGGCACCTCGAGGCGATCGGCCAGCTCCGCACGCGACAACGCACCGGTGTCCCGCAACAGGCGGAGCAGGCGCGACTGAACCGGGTTGTCAATGGCACTGACCGTGTTCATGGGGCACCTCCTCGTCAGGTCGCAGGCAGGTGTCCGCGACATGCGGCTACACCACCACACCTGCACGCCGCCCCTGGTTTGCCGGGCCGTGTGCGGTGCGTTACACCCGTGTTGCGTCGAGACTTTAGGCCGTCCCACCCCTCGCGTCTAGAGCTTCTGGCGCCCGTTACCAAACTTTTGCTGGTTATGACGGAAGTTCGGATGTAATCGAAAATATGCACGTTTCCGCAGGTCGGAGGCCATCCCTAGAGATCATCCGACCTTTCCGAAACCAGGGCAAACTAGGCCAGCAGAAGTTTTCCCAGCCGGCGGCTCGCGAGCCACAGCCCGCCCGCCGCGAGCGCTCCCAGATAGACCGCGTGCCAGACCAGCCCCCACTGCGGCGAGCCGGTGCACAGCCCGCACACGAGCGCGACGCCGTGGTACAGCGGAGTCGCCTCCACCAGCACCCGGGCCGCGAGCGGATAGCCCGACGGCGGCGCGAACGTCCCGCTGAACAGGAACAGCCCGAACTGCGCCACGTTGACGTAGTCGAAGTCCTGCCACGAGCGCAGCAGCGTCGACAACGCCATGCCCAGCCCGCCGAACGCGAACCCGACCAGCAGCACCGCCGGGAACGCCGCCAGCGCCCACAGCGGGGTGGTCAGCCCGAGCGCCACCATCGCCGCCAGGAACGCCGCGGAGTAGAACCCGCCGCGGATCATCGCCCACAGCAGCTCGCCACCCGACGCGCAACTCGCAACCATGCTCGACCAGGCCACCGGCGAACTCCGACCCGGCAAGAACCGCAGGGCACGAGTCGCCGGGCTCATCCCCGTGCCCGCCGAGCCCGTCACCGACGACCTGCACACCGCGCTCACCCAGCGGCAGACGCTCATCGAGACCGCCGCCGGGCGGCTCGTAGACGACGCGCAGGAAGCCCGGGCCGCGTGGGTCGCGCGCCTCGGGAAACCCAGCGGGCGCGCGCGAGTACGGAAGCAATGGCAGGCCCACGCGGCCACCATCGCCCTGTACCGCCACCGCTACGACATCACCGGCCCCACACCCCTGGGCGACCCGAAGTCGATCAAGACCGCCCAGCAAGCCGCCGAATACCGCGCCGCACAGGCCGCGCTCGCCAGGCTCCGACGACTCAGCACACCGACCGACGAACGATCCCTGCGGCAGAGGGATCTCCAAGCAGATCATCCACGCCGTCTTGAGTCTCGCGGCTGCCCGCACGAGTGAGGGGTGAACCATCGACTTGACGGATCGTTAGGCACCTATCAGAATGGTTAGGTGCCTAACGAACCAACGCCTCGCCACCCGGACTCGGTCGGGGCCTGGGTGAAGCAGTTCCACCGGGTCAGCCAGGCCGCTATCGACCGCGTGCTGCGTCCGTATGGGCTCGGCCCCACGCAGTGGTACGTGCTGTACCACCTCGCCAACGACGGCCCGACGACGCAGCGCGACCTCGCTGAGACGCTGCAGGTGGAGCGCGCGACGCTCAGCGGCATCGTCGCCTCCCTGGTGCGCAAGGGGCTCGTCGAGCAGAGCCCCGACGCGGCCGACCAGCGGCGGCGGGTGCTGCGGCTCACGCCAGCCGGACAAGACCTGTGGGAGGCACTGCCCGATCCCATCGCCACCGTGGGCGCGGTCGCGTTCGACGGCATCGACCCAGCCGACCTCGAACGGGCGATCCGCGTCCTGGAAGCCGCCACCCGCCACCTGACCGAACAGTCCTGGGAAGGAACCCAGCCATGACCATCCTCATCACCGGAGCCACAGGCAACGTCGGCGCGCGCCTCCTGCCTCGCCTGGTCGCGGCGGGACACGATTGTCGCGCCCTGATCCGACCCGGCAAGGCCGATGCGCTCCCGGCCGGCGTCACGCCCGTCGAGGGCGACATCCTCGAACCCGACACCCTTCCCGCCGCCGTCGAGGGCGTGTCGACCGTCGTGCACCTGGCCGCGCTGCTGCGCAGCCCCGACGCCGAGGCGATCCAGCGGATCAATGTCGAAGGCACCCGCAACCTGCTCGCCGCCACCCGCACTCACGCGCCCGACGCGCGCTTCGTGCTGGCGAGCACGAGCCTGGTCTACCCCGATGATCTGCCCCGTCCCGGACGGGAAGACGACGACCTTGCGCCCGTCGCGCCGTACCCGGCGAGCAAGATCCTCGCCGAACGGGAGGTACAGGCGAGCGGGTTGACGTGGAGCGTGCTGCGGCTCGGGTTCGTCTACGGCGACGGCGACCAGCACCTCCAGAACGCGCCACGCCTGTTCGGGCTCTGGAACTGGCATCCTGCGCACGCGCTGCACCTGGTTCACCAACGCGACATCGCCACCGCCGTCCTACTCGCCCTCACCGGCGCAACCGATGGACACGTCGTCAACATCGTGGACGACGCCCCGCTGACCGCCTACGAAATCGCCGCCCTCGTCGATCAGCCCATCGAACCCTCGGCAGCACCCCTGGCGAATCCGTGGGGCGGACGACTCGACGGTGCCACCGCCCGAGCCCTCGGATTCCGCGCCACCGTCCCCACTGTGCATCACGCTCTGCGCGAGAACCTTCTGTGAGAACTGCTCACCCATCTCGGTTCGTGGAACATCTCCCGTCCTGTGCACAACGAGCCTCCGCAATGGTCTCCGCTCGTTGCCCGTACCTCGACGGTTCATCGTGCTGTGAGGCCGGTGGCGTATGACTGCGTGAAGATCATCGTCGTCCGCGACGGATCGGCGTTCCTGTTCAGCGGGTTGAAGCCCGCCGTGCGGCGGCTCTGTTGCGGGAGCATCCGTCCCGGCATTGGACGTTGGAGTATCTCGCGGCCGAGGTGCACCTGTCCCCGTCTCGGCTGGGGAGCGTGTTCGTGGAGGCTTATGGCAAGACCCCGCTGGCGTTCTTGACCATGATCCGTGCGGAGGCCCTGGCGAAGCATTTTGCGAGAGAGCGACCTGACCGTGACGGCCGCGATGCAGAGAGTGGGCTGGCACTCCCGCTCCCACGCCACCCGTCTGTTCCGCCAGTACGTGGGTCTCACTCCCGGCGACTACCGCCAGTACATGCAGGTCGACGGAGGTGGTCACGATGGCCGTACCCCGATATCGGGCTGAGCACTTCCAGCCATCCGGCTGGGACAGCGGCACCCCCCGAACGCAAGGCGAGGTTCGTGAACTCGCTGCTGCGGTTCATCGACGACGAGGTCGACTCCCAGCCGCGCCCGGATCGCGGGGCCGTCCCGCGCCGCGCCGCGCCGAGGCCGAGGATGCGCAGCGATCCGCTCGTCGGGCGCGACACGCACCCGATCATCCGCATCGTGGAGGACTTGCCCGCGCCGTTGGGGCCCAGGAACCCGAATGCCTCGCCGGCCGCCACCCGCACGTCGATCCCATCGACCGCCGTGAAATCATCGAACCGCTTGACCAGCGCGGTCGCCGCGATCAATGCCCCGTTGTTCACCACGGCCCGACCATAGCCCCGGGGTACGACAATTCTGAACGCTCATTACGATGCCTCCGTGCGCCTCAACCCGCGCTGGCTCGGGCTGGCCGCGACAACCCTGCTGGCCGCCAGCGGTTTCCTGGCCGGCAAGCCGTTACCCCACGACGCCGCGTGGGTGACCGGCGTCTGCGTCTGGTTCGTCGGCCTGGCCCTGTTGGCCCGGGCCTGGTGGGCCCTGCGCGACGCCACCGGCGCCCGCGAGCTGCTCGTCACCGCGGCGATCTGGAGCGTTCCGCTGCTGGTCGCGCCGCCCATGGGCGCGCTTGACGTGTACGCGTACGCCTGCCAGGGCCAGCTCTTCAATGCCGGGTTCAACCTGTACGAGCACGGTCCGTCGGCGCTGCCCTGCACCTGGCTGTCCGACGTACCGCCGCTGTGGCGCGACACCCCGACCCCCTACGGCCCGCTGTGGTTCGCGATCTCCGGCGGCGCCGCCTGGCTCGCGCACGGCCACCTCGTCGTCGCCGTCGGCCTGTTCCGCCTGGTCGCGGTGCTCGGGCTGGTGCTGTGCGTGGCGGCGGCGCACCGCCTCACCGACGGTAACGCCGCGCTGGCCGCCAGCCCGCTCGTGCTGATCCACGTCGTCTCCGGCGTGCACAACGACATCCTGCTCGCCGGCTTCGTGCTGGCCGGCTTCGCGTTCGCCACCCGCGGCCGGTCGGGGCTGTCCGGCGCCGCCTTCGGGCTCGCCGCTGCCGTGAAGGTCACCGCCGTGGTCGCCGCGCCCTTCGCGGTGCTGCTCGTGCTGTTCCGCGGCAACGGGCCGTGCCGCCGCGCACCGGTGAGCTTCACGGGGGTGATGCTGCTGACGTACGCCGTGCTCGCCGCCGCGACCGGCCACGGCCTCGGCTTCGTCCGGGCGCTTGGCTCGACCGCCGAGCTCAAGCAGTGGCTGTCGATCCCGACCGGGGTGGGCATGGCCACCGGCTACGTACTGCGCGCGGCGGGCCGGCCGGCGGCGTTCGACACCGCGGTGGCCGTGGCCCGCGCGCTCGGGTTCGCCGCCCTCGCCGCGATCCTGCTGTACCTCTGGTGGCGGGCGCTGCGCACGGCGCGCCGCACGCCGGCGGAGGCCGCCGACCCGGTGCTCACCGCCGCGGGCGTGGCGCTGCTGGTCACGGCCGTGCTCGGGCCGGTGTTCTACGCCTGGTACGCGCTCGCCGGCATCGCGGTGCTCGCCGGCACGCACCTGACCGGCAGGCTGCGCACCGGCGTGCACGTCGCGGTCGTGGCGCTGCCGTTCCTGACCCTGCCGGACAGCCTGGGCCTGGCCACGAAGACCAAGCTGCCGGGCGCGTTCCTCGACGTGGCCCTGGTCGTCGCGGTGCTCGTGCGCCTGTTCCGATCCCGTCGCCGAGTGCCGGCGGCGAGCAAGCCCTAAGGGGCGGTACCGATGCTGGATCTCGCCCAGGCGACCAGCTCGTGCGTCTGCTCGGCCACACCCGTCGCCGCCGGGTCGACGCCCTCGTCGTAGCGGACCGTCCAGCACAGCCCGTTGACGCCGGGGACGCGCCGCCCCACGACCCGCACGCCGCCCCGCACGCCGGTGATCTCGTCGAGCGGGTGGTGCGAGGTGTGCGCGATCGACTTGTTGACCCGCACCCGGACCTGGTCGGGCACCCTGTCGGGGTCGAGCAGGGTGAGGACCAGCGGCGGCAGGTCGGCCATCACGGCGTACTCCTCGTCGCCGACCGGCAGCTCGCGCGCCGCGACCACGGCGAGCTGGCGGCCCGACCAGGTGGCCCTGTGGATCTCGTGCCAGCTCAGGCGCTGCTCGACGCCGGGCAGCCACAGGCCGTGGTTCGTCGCCACCACGACGTTGTCGCCGGTGGCGCCGGCCCAGGCGACCACGCGCTCGTCGGGGCCGAGCTTGGGGCGCTTGTCGGCGGGCAGCCGCCGCCGCTTCAGAAAGCCCAACACGTCTTAACCTTTCGATCGGACATTTCGGACCCAACGGCGGCTCGCGGCGGCACCGGAAGCGCCGCGGCGGTCCCCGGAGGGCGCCGGCCCGGCGTCACCAGCGGCTCGCGCCGCGATCCCGCAGCGCCCGGGCGTGCTGCTCCAGCGACACCAGCTCGCTGAACAGCCGCAGGTGGTCCTCGGCGTTGCTCACCGGGTTGATGCGCTGCAGCTTGGACTTGAGCTCGGCGATGGTCCGGTTGAGCGCCATCAGCTGGAGGCGGTTGATCGTCGCCTCGACGTAGCGCGGGTCCGGCTCGCCATCCAGGCGCAGCGGCTCCACCGCCAGCTCCGCGACCAGCGCGCCGGCGGCCAGGTCGAGACACGCCTCGCGGACCTGTTCGATCCACACCGCGCCGGCGCTGCCGCTGGACGCGCCGCCCGCCTCGGCGACCGCGGCGCGCAGGACCGAATACATCGGATGCGTGTACATGTCGGCGCCGACCGCGTCGAACATCGGGCCGGCCAGCGCCGGCTGCTGCAGCGCCAGCTTGAGCGCCTCCCGCTCGACCAGCGCCTCAGCGCTGTCGGGGGCCAGGATGCGCCGCTGCTGCTGGGCGGGCACGGGGTCGGCGACGCCCTTGGCGGCCGCGTTGACCGCGCGCTGCACGGTCTCGAGCTCCATGCCGAGGTCGCCGGCGAGCTTGCGAGCATACTCCGGCCGCAGCGTGCGGTCCTTGATCTTGGCGACCAGGGGCGCGGTCGCCCGCAGCGCGCCGACGCGGCCCTCGGCGGTGTCGAGGTCGAAGCGCTGGATCACCGAGCGCAGCGCGAAGTCGAGCAGCGGCTGGCGATCGGCGACCAGGTCGCGTACGGCCACATCGCCCTTGGCCAGGCGCAGGTCGCAGGGGTCCATGCCGTCGGGGCCGACCGCGATGAACGTCTGGGCGACGAAGCGCTGATCGTCCTCGAACGCGCGCAGCGCCGCCTTCTGCCCGGCCGCGTCGCCGTCGAACGTGAAGATGATCTCGCCGCCGTAGCCGTCGGCGTCCAGCAGCAGCCGGCGCAGCACCGAGATGTGGTCGGCGCCGAACGCGGTGCCACAGGTCGCGACCGCCACCGGCACCCCGGCGAGGTGGCACGCCATCACGTCGGTGTAGCCCTCGACGATGACGACCCGGCTCTGCTTGGCGATCTCCCGTTTGGCCTGGTCGATGCCGTACAGCACGTGCGACTTCTTGTACAGCGGCGTCTCGGGCGTGTTGAGATACTTCGGGCCGTCGTCGTCGTCGAACAGCCGCCGCGCGCCGAAACCGATCACGTCGCCGGAGATGTCCTTGATCGGCCACACCAGCCGGCGGCGGAACCGGTCGATGAGCCCGCCGGAGCGCCCCTCGCGGGACAGGCCGGCGGTGGTCAGCTCCTGCGCGGAGTAACCCTTCTGGCGCAGGTGCTTGCTCAGGTGGTCCCAGCCGTCGGGGGCGAACCCGCACCCGTAGCGCTCGGCGGCCTCCTTGCTGAACCCGCGCTGGGCCAGGAACTCGCGGGCGGGGCGGGCACCGGGCGTGCCGAGCCGCTCGGCGTAGAACCGGGCGGCCTCGGCGTGCGCGGCGATCAGCCGCTGCTTCTGCCCGGCGGGGCGGATCGGGGCGCTGCCGGCCTCGACGAATCGCAGCTGCAGCCCGGCCCGCGCGGCGAGCCGCTCGACCGACTCGACGAAGCTCAGGTGGTCGTGGTCCATCAGGAACTTGATGGCGTCGCCGCCGGCGCCGCAGCCGTGGCAGAAATACACGTTCCGGGTGGGCGAGACGTTGAACGAGGCGGTCTTCTCGTCGTGGAACGGGCACAGGCCCTTGAGGTTGCCACCGCCCGCCGAGCGCAGCGTGACATGCTCGGAGATCACGTCCTCGATCGACGTGCGCTCCCGGACCAGGGCGATGTCCTCGTCCTTGATCTTGCCGGCCAACCCCCACCTCCCACCGGTCCGACGCCTACATCCTGCCTCGTGGCACCGACAATTTACGACTCGCGGGACGGCGGCGAGTCGCCGGGCCGTGCCATGCTGCGCCCATGCCGATCGAGTCCGGGCCGCAACGGCCGCTTGTCGCCCCGTGGTACCGCCGGCGCTGGGTGATGATCGCCACGCTTGGGCTCTCCGGGCGCCTGCCCGACGACCGGCGCCGCCGCCGGCGCGCCCTGCTCCGCCTGACGGTCGCCGCCGTCCTCCTGGCCGCCCTGGTGCTCGTGCCGACGGCCTGGATCCGCGCCGGAGCCTCCGGCCGGGTCGTCCCGGCCGATCGCGCCCCGGCGGCGGACGTGGCGATCGTGTTCGGCGCCCAGCTCGAGAACGGCGGCAAGGACCCGATGTCGTTCCTGCGCAACCGGCTCGACGCGGCGGCGGCGCTGATCTCCTCCGGCAAGGTGAAGGTGCTGCTGATCTCCGGCGACGCGCACGGCGGCTCCGGCAACGAGGTCGAGGTGATGCGCGACTACCTCGCGGCGCGGGGTGTGGACCCGGCTCGGCTGGTGCTCGACCCGTACGGACTGGACACCTACGACACGTGCCGGCGCGCTCACGACGTGTACGGCGTCGACCGCGCGCTCCTGGTCAGTCAGGACGCGCATCTGTACCGTGCGGTCACCCTCTGCAGGGGTGTCGGCGTCGACGCGAGGGGCGTGCCGGCCGGCTGCCGGGGCTGCCAGCAGGTGACGATCTGGTACAACGGGACCAGAGAGGTCGGGGCCGGCTGGAAGGCCGCCTGGGACGTGTTCCGGCACCGGCCGCCGGCCGTGGGGTCCACGCCGGATCCGGCACTCCGGCAGGCGGTGGCCGCACACGCTCCATAGTGGACGGCGTGCCGATGCGGGACGACACGCGGAACTTCGCGCGACACGCACCAGACGGGCGGCAACCGTCCTCGCCACATCCGCCCGCCATCGCCGTTTTCGCCGTGCGCGGCCGGTCGCTTCGGCATACTTGACCAGGTCCTTGGCGCCGCATCGACGCGGCCAGATCTGTCAGGTGCGATGCGATGGGTGGTGCGAGTCCGGTGACGGCGTGCGTGCGCATGGGGCGCCCGGTGAGACGGGTTGGGTGGCGCGGCTGATGGTGATCGTGCTACGGACCACGGACGACGTCCTGCGCTGGTCCGGCGGCCTCGTCGGCCCGCCGCTGCGCGCGGCGATCGACCGGCTGCCCGAGCCGTCCCGCGAGGTCGCCGAGCTGCAGCTGGGCTGGCACTCCGGCCGTGACGCGCCGGGCGCGTCGCTGCGCAGCGCGCTCACCCTGGTGTGCGCGGCAGCGGTCGGCGGCGACCCGCACGACGCGGTGCCCTCCGCCGTCGCCGTCGAGCTCATGCACCACTGGGCGGCGATCCGCCGCGACCTGGTCGACGGGCGCTCCGACGGGGCCGCGTGGAGCGTGGTCGGCACCCAGCCGGCGGCGCTGGGCGGCGAGGCCCTGCTGGCGCTCGCGTTCGACGTCGTGGCCACCGGTGACCCCACGCACATCGCGCCGGGCCGGCTGCGGCAGCGCTCCGGACAGCCGGGGCCGGACCGGGTCATGATGCGCATCCTGGGCGATACCGTGCAGGAGCTCCTGCACGGCCAGCACGCCTCGCTCGCGCTGCGCGAGACCCGCCCGGACTCCGCCGCGGAGGAGCGCACCGACCTGCTGCGCGACTGCCTGGCGATGGTGGAGCAGCGCACCGGCGCGCTGTTCGGCTGCGCCTGCGCGCTCGGCGCCGTGGCCGGCGGCGGCGAGGCGGCCCAGGTCGAGCGGTTGCGCCTGTTCGGCGTCCGGCTGGGCCTCGCCGTGCAGTTCACCGAGGACCTGCTGGGCATCTGGGCCGACGACGGCCCGGGCCGGCCGGCGTACCCGGACCTGCGCCGCCGCCGGCGCTCGCTGCCCGTCGCCGCGGCGATCGCGGCCGGCGCCGACGAGCTGACCGGGCTGTTCGACGGCCGGGGCCGGCTCAGCGACGCCGACGCCGAGCGCACGGCGAAGACGATCGAGCAGTCCGGCGCCCGCGACTGGTGCCGCCGCCAGGCCGAGGAGCTGCTCTCCCAGGCGCTGCTCGCCCTGGACCTGGCCTCCCCGTCGCCCGCCTCGGTCGCCGAGCTTGTCGCGCTGGCCCGCCGCGCGACCACCGCGCCGCGCTGAGCGCCGCGGCGGCGCGCGACGGGCGGGCGGTCAGTCGATGGCCGCCACGACCTTTTCGGCCCGGGCGGCGTGCTTCTGGTACGCCCCCGGGAACGCCGAGCGCTGCACCGCCTGCGCGGCGGCCGTCACGCTCATGTTCTGCCAGCCCTTGACCCGGGTCAGCGCTTTGTAGAACAGCATCGCCGAGTGGACCGGGTTCATGAGCTCGGGCACGGTGCCCCAGCCCTGGCTCGCGCGCTGCTGGAACAGCCCGACCGAGTCGTGGTCCTGCGAGACGCCCTCGTGCGGCAGCTTCAGCGAGGCGGGCACGGCGCGGCTGGCGACGTTGTACAGGTCGCTCTCCTGCATCGCGGTGGCGACGGCGACGACGAGTGCCCTGGTGGGCAGCCCCTGGGCGCGGCCCTGCCGCACGATCGTCACGGCGTTGTTCATCTGGGTCTGGTCGAGCCCGGCGACCGGGCGCGGTGGCTGTGGCATGGCCGGCCCGGTCGGCCCGGTCGGCGTGGTTGGCGTGGTTGGCGCGGCCGGCATGATCGGCATGGCCGGCGTGGTCGCGGACGCGGCGGGCGGCGCCTCGGCCGCCGGGACGGCGGCGGTGCCGTCGAGCAACGGCGACACGAGCGCCGCGTCGTACGCATAAGCGGACGCGGCGGCCGCGACCGGCGGGTGCACGGCCGGCGGCCGGCCGGCGGAACCCGTGGCGAACAGCGTCGCGGACAGCACGACGGCGGACACGGCCCCGGTTCGCACGGGCAGGCTGACCAGCCGGTATCTGGACTGGAACTGGCGCGGTAGTGACTTCACGTAAGCGATTCCTCATCGAAGACGGCGCGATCTGGGCGCACGGCAGGGCGCCGCGGCGTCAGCGCGCGAAACGGAACGGCGCGGGAACGGCTGCGCGGGAAGAAGGCGCGAGAAAGACGGCACGAGAAGACGGCACGGGAATACGGCGCGAATCAGCGCACGGCGAAGCGCACGCCGGAGCGGGCGTGCAAGGGACTCCGCACGGGAGAGGGCGCGTGGTATCGGCGCGACCCCCCGGCTCGGCCGGTGTCGCGCGACGATTGGGCGTCGATCAGCGTTGGAGCGCGGCCAGGCGCTACGTCCTGGCGTTCACCCGTCTTTGAGCATGGCGGCGGGCGGCCGCTGTCGGAGCATGGAGATGCGGCACGAACAGTTCTCCTTCCGGTGCCGCCTACCGGGTTAGCTGACGGGTTCGGACGGGAGGATTCGCCCTACCGTGACTCGGTCACGGATACACCCCAAGGACTGCGTGGGTCCCCGGCCCGCGATGCCGAGGTGCGCTGTGCGACTCGGCGGTGCGGCTCGACGGCGCCCACCCGGCGGCACCGTGATCGGCGCACGTCGACCGAGCAGACGACCCGACCATACTGGGCGGCTTCCGCCTCGGCCAACCACAGCACCGGGATCCCACCCGATGCACCGGTATGCTCACCGAGCGCTGTCACCCGGCCTGTCATCTTGTCCGTCGCCCTCCTACGAGCCGGGCCTAGTGTTGGGGCATGAGCATCCCGTCGGTGAAGCTGAACTCCGGCCTCGACATGCCCGTCGTCGGCTACGGCACCTACCCGCTCAAGGGCCGCCGCGCCACGGACGCGATCCTCGCCGCGATCGGGTCCGGCTACCGCCTGATCGACACCGCAGCGTCGTACGACAACGAGGATGCCGTCGGCGCCGCCGTGCGCGAGTCGGGCCTGCCCCGCGCCGAGCTCTTCGTCACGACCAAGCTGCGCGGCAGCGACCAGGGCCGCGGCTCCACCCGGGCCGGGCTGGAGCGCTCGCTGGAGCGCCTCGGCCTGGAGTACGTCGACCTCTACCTGATCCACTGGCCGCTGCCCGCGGTCGGTCGCTATGTGGAGTCGTACGCCGAGATGGCCGAGCTGCGGCGCGAGGGCCTGATCCGCTCGCTGGGCGTGTCGAACTTCCTGCCGGAGCACCTCGACGCCGTCGTGGCCGAGACCGGCATCCAGCCGGCCGTCGACCAGCTGCAGGTCTCTCCCTCGCATCCGCGGCCGGAGCTCGTCGCCGCGGTACAGCGGACCGGCACCGTGGTCCAGGCGTGGAGCCCGCTGGAGCGCAACACCGGCATCCTCGACCACCCGTCGGTGACGGCGATCGCCGGCCGGCTCGGCGTCACCAGCGCCCAGATCGTGCTGCGCTGGCTGCTGCAACGCGATGTCACCGTGGTCCCGCACTCCGGCAGCCCGGACCGCCAGCGCACCAACGCCGACCTGTTCGGCTTCGAGCTGACCGCCGGCGGCATGGCCGCGATCGACGCCCTCGACACCGGCGTCCCGGTCAAGCAGGACCCCCGCACCTGGGAGGAGTTCTAGCGTGATCCGCCCGCCCCTGGTCGGTTCGTGAGCCTCGCCCCTCGGCGTGGCGGTACATGAGGGCGGCCCGGCAGCGCGGCCGATGGCCACGCCGTCACAGCCGGTAGCCCAGACGTCGACGTTACCCAGGACCGGGATGTCCAGGGCCTGCTTGAGCGCGGCGATCGCGGACCAGTCGGCCTCGCCCGAGTGGCGCTGCGCGGCCATGCGGGCGTGCAGCGCCACCCACGCCACCAGGGCCGAGCCGCCGCCGCAGCGGGTGACCCTCGAGACGCTGCAGCCGAAATTTTCGGCCTGGCGACTACCGATAGTGACCCTGCTGACGTCGGCGCTGGTTCGAGACACGCGCCTTGCGTATGCTTAGCTTGGTATCACGACACATCTGTGTATATCAGGAGGCTGCCGTGGCACGTACCGTCATTGATCTAGACGAAGCGACATTGGCATTCGCGCAACGTCAGCTTGGCACCAAGACCAAGCGCGAGACGATCAACAGGGCGCTCGCCATCGCGGCCGGCACGAGCGCGGATGATCGCGCCCGGGGATTGGCATGGCTCCAGGACAACGCAGAACTCATTCTTGACTTCGACGTGCTGGAGGAAAACGAGCGGGCTGGGCGGTGACCTACCTGGCGGACACTTCAGCAGCTTGGCGGCTGCTGCGGAAGCAGATTCCAGACCCGTGGCCACGCTATGTCGCACAAGGCGTCGTCGCACTCTGTCCGCCGGTGGAGGCCGAACTCATGGTCTCGGTACGGACCGACCGGGACTACGAGCCGTTCTTCGCCGTGTTGCGTCGGACATTCGGTTGGTGCCCCACGCTCGAAGACCCCTGGCGTCATGTCCTCGCCGTCCAGCGTGACCTGATCAAGATCGGCCATCACCGCGGCCCCTCACCGATGGACATCATCATTGCGTTGACGGCCCAAGAGCAGCGCCTGACGCTGCTGCACGTCGACGCCGATTTCGACGCGATCGCCAAGGTCCGACCAGGCATCGCCATGATCCGCATCGACCAGGCCGGAACGGCTGAACGGTGACGCCAGCTCGCCAGGCGCCCGGCGCCGATCTCCGAAGCCCAGCGCGCGAGACTGCGAGAGGGAGCCACCGCACTGCCGTTCGCCGCCGGCGACACGAGCTTTCGTACGCGAGCAGTGAATCGATCTCCGGCTTCGACTTCGAGAACGGCTTGGCCGCGCCGCGGGACGCGTTCGGTCTGACCGACCCGTGGTAATGCCCGCTTGAACAATCCGGGGGTGCACCTCGCCCAGCGACGGCAGCACCCGCTCGGTGCGGCCCGCGAACGCGGCGGCCAGGTCGGCGAACAGCCACGGGCGGCCCAGACAGCCGCGGCCGATCACCACGCCGTCGCAGCCGGTCGAGGACATCATCCGTAGCGCGTCCGTGGCCTCCCAGATGTCGCCGTTGCCCAGCACCGGGATGGACAGGGCCTGCTTCAGCTCGGCGATCGCCGACCAATCGGCCGAACCCGAATAGCGCTGGGCCGCGGTGCGGGCGTGCAGGGCGACCCACGCCACGCCGGCGTCCTGGGCCGTCAGGGCGGCATCCAGGAACGTATGGTGATCCTCGTCGATGCCGATGCGCATCTTCACCGTCACCGGCAGGCCCTGGGCGGCCTCGACCGCCGACGAGACGATCGAGGCGAACAGGCGGCGCTTCCACGGCAGGGCCGAACCACCGCCGCGGCGGGTGACCTTCGGGACGCTGCAGCCGAAGTTCATGTCGATGTGGTCGGCCAGGTCCTCCTCGACGACCATCTCGACGGCCTTGCGGATCGTGGCCGGGTCGACGCCGTAGAGCTGCAGGCTGCGTGGGTGCTCGCCGTCGCCGAAACGGATCATCGACATGGTCTTCGGGTTGCGCTCGACCAGGGCGCGGGTGGTGATCATCTCGCAGACATACAGGCCGGCACCCTGCTCGCGGCACAGCCGGCGGAACGCCACGTTGGTGATGCCGGCCATCGGGGCCAGCACCACGGGCGGGTCGACGACATGGGGTCCAAGCTGCAGCGGCACGCCTCCGAGCATCGCACGAGGGCGGTCGGGACCCAAAAAACGCAGGACGCAAAAGCGATGATTGAACGTGCGCGAAATCCGCCTCAGCCATACAGCAATACGCATCCCGAAGTGTGGAAACGTGCGGAGTGCCGCGACAAACGGAGAGCGCTCTCATGCTCATTTCTGCGCATGGAACCGCTCCCAGGTGCAGCGGAAATCGAAAGGCGTGCCGATCCGTGTGCCAATAGTCACCCGCCATGGCGGCGGACCGGAAATACGCCTTACGGTGTGCCGCACACCCCGGCCCTAACGAAGACTTAGGTCGTTCCGCGGTGGGTATGGAGGCGTTGTGCGGAAGTTCGTGTACGACTTCGAAGAGGGCAATCGCGACCTCAAGGACCTGCTCGGTGGCAAGGGCGCCAACCTGGCGGAGATGACCAACCTCGGGTTGCCGGTCCCGCCGGGCTTCACCATCACCACGGACGCCTGCCGCGCCTACCTCGAAACGGGCGAGATCCCGTGCCGCGACGAGATCAGCGAGCACCTGGCCGCCCTCGAGCGGAAGATGGGACGCCGGCTCGGCGACGCGGGCGACCCCCTGCTCGTCTCGGTGCGCTCGGGCGCCAAGTTCTCCATGCCCGGCATGATGGAGACCGTCCTCAACGTCGGGCTGACCGACGACAGCGTGGCCGGGCTGGCCGCACAGGCCGGCGGCGACGAGCGCTTCGCGTGGGACTCCTACCGCCGGCTGATCCAGATGTTCGGCAAGACCGTCTGCGGCGTGCCCGGCGAGGAGTTCGAGCACGCGCTCGACGACGCCAAGATCCAGGCCGGCACCCGCGAGGACCTGGGGCTGCGGGCCGAGCACCTCAAGGCGCTCGTCGGCGACTACAAGCGCATCTTCCGCGAGCACACCGGGCGCGACTTCCCGCAGGACCCGCGCGAGCAGCTCGACCTCGCCGTCGGCGCGGTGTTCGGCTCGTGGAACGCCGACCGGGCGGTGCTGTACCGCCGGCAGGAGCGCATCCCGGCCAACCTCGGCACGGCGGTGAACGTGGTCGCGATGGTGTTCGGCAACCTGGGCGCCGACTCCGGCACCGGCGTGGCGTTCACCCGCGACCCCGCGACGGGCGAGCGCGGCGTGTACGGCGACTACCTCGCCAACGCGCAGGGCGAGGACGTGGTCGCGGGCATCCGCAACACCATGCCGCTGCAGGACCTCGAGCAGCTCGACCGGGTGAGCTACGACGAGCTGATGACGATCATGGCCAAGCTCGAGGAGCACTATAGGGACCTGTGCGACATCGAGTTCACCATCGAGCGCGGCAAGCTCTGGATGCTGCAGACGCGGATCGGCAAGCGCACCGCCGCGGCGGCGTTCGTCATCGCCACGCACCTCGTCGACGAGGGCGTGATCGACCTCGACGAGGCGATGCATCGGGTCACCGGCGCGCAGCTGGCGCAGCTGATGTTCCCCACGTTCGACCTGTCCGGCGAGCCGGAGCAGCTGACCCGCGGGGTCGGCGCGTCGCCGGGCGCGGCCGTGGGCAAGGCGGTCTTCGACGCCCAGCACGCGGTGGCCATGGCGAAGGAGGGCGAGCAGGTCATCCTCGTGCGCCGCGAGACCAACCCGGACGACCTGCCCGGGATGATCGCCGCGCAGGGCATTCTGACCAGCCGGGGCGGCAAGACCTCGCACGCCGCGGTGGTCGCCCGGGGCATGGGCAAGACCTGCGTGTGCGGCGCCGACGAGCTGGACGTGAACCTCCACAAGGGACAGTTCGCGGTGGACGGTCACGTGGTGTCCGAGGGCGACGTCATCTCCATCGACGGTACGACCGGGCGCGTCTACATCGGCGAGGTGCCGGTCCAGCCCTCGCCCGTGGTGCAGTACTTCGAGGGCACGCTCGACCCGCGATCGGATCAGCTCGTCGCCGCGGTACACCGGATCCTGACGCACGCCGACGAACGGCGGGCGCTGAAGGTCCGCACCAACGCCGACACCGGCGAGGACGCGGCCCGCGCACGGCGCTTCGGCGCCCAGGGGATCGGCCTGTGCCGCACCGAGCACATGTTCCTCGGCGAGCGCCGCGCGCTGGTCGAGCGGCTGATCCTGGCCCGCACGGCCGAACAGCGCGACGCCGCGCTGGCCGAGCTGCTGCCGCTGCAGCGCGACGACTTCACCGACCTGTTCCGCGAGATGGCGGGGCTGCCGGTGACGGTGCGGCTCATCGACCCGCCGCTGCACGAGTTCCTGCCGCCCCTGGAGGACCTCGCGGTCAAGGTCGCGGTGGCCGAGGAGCGCGGCGAGGATCCGGGCCACGACAAGGATCTCCTGGATGCGGTACGCCGGATGCACGAGGAGAACCCGATGCTCGGCCTGCGCGGCGTGCGCCTCGGCCTGGTGATCCCGGGCCTGTTCGCCATGCAGGTGCGCGCGATCGTCGAGGCGGCCGCGGCCGTCGAGGGCGCGCGCCCGGAGATCATGGTGCCGCTCGTCGGCGCGGTGCAGGAGCTGGAGACGATCCGCACGGAGGCCGAGAAGATCATCAGTGAGTTCGACGTCGACGTGAAGATCGGCACGATGATCGAGGTACCGCGGGCGGCGCTGACCGCCGGCGACATCGCGCAGGCCGCCGACTTCTTCTCGTTCGGCACCAACGACCTGACCCAGATGGGCTGGGGGTTCTCCCGCGACGACGTCGAGGGGGCCTTCTTCTGGCGGTACCTCGAGCTGGGCATCTTCGGCGTCTCGCCCTTCGAGTCGATCGACCGCGACGGGGTCGGCCGGCTGGTGCGCATCGCGGTCGACGAGGGCCGCGCCGCCCGTCCGGAGCTGCACTTCGGCGTCTGCGGCGAGCACGGCGGCGACCCCGAGTCCGTGCACTTCTTCCACGAGGTGGGCCTGGACTACGTGTCCTGCTCGCCGTTCCGGGTGCCGGTCGCGCGCCTGGAGGCCGGTCGTGCGGCCATCGAGTCCACCGGTTCCGACTCGCGGTGACGCGGCGGGACAGGGCGAAGGGTCACCGGGTTTCGAGTCCCCGGTGAGCGATCACCGGGTTTCGAGTCCCCGGTGAGCACGAGAAAGGCCGGGGCAACGGCGCCCCGGCCTTTTTCAGGTCCCGATTCCCCCGTCTCGAGCCGTCACATGTCCAGGTCGTCCTCGATGCGCAGCAGTTGGTGGCGGGCCAGCGCCAGGTTGGCCCGCTGCCGGCTGAGCGCGAGATAGAGGAACAGCCCCTTGCCCGAGCGGCCGGTGACCGGGCGGATCAGGTGATACTGGCTGCCCAGCGTGATCAGGATGTCCTCGATGCCCTCCTTGAGGTTGAGCATCTCGATGGTGCGCATCTTGGCCCGCACGACGTCGGTGTTGCCGGCCGCGGCCACGGTCAGGTCGAGCTCCTTCGACCCGCCGAGCACGCCCAGCGCCATACCGCTGTTGTAGTCGACGAGCGCGACGCCGATCGCGCCGTCGATGGTCATGAGTTCCTTGAGCGCAGTCTCCATGTCCGCCATGGCTACCTCCGTGATTCGCGTGCTTGGGGAAGTGGGGGAAGAGTCGTTGCCGCGTCTTGGCCTGCGGTGGGCACCGCCGTTGCGGCTCACCACGACACCGGCTCCGGCAACGCCTGTGCGAAGCTGAGCGCGGCGTCGGCCACGATGCGGGAAATCACGGCGGTCGCCCGCCGCGCCTCGTGGTGCAGCATGCCCACGTTGGCATCGGCCCGCGCCAGGAGCACCAGCACCGCCCCGTGGTCGGTCATGTACATGGACGTGTACCCGCCGGAGCTGCCGATGAGCACCTCCTGGAAGTCCTTGTGACCGGCGCTGTCGGCGATGCGCTGGCTGACGCCGAGGCAGGCCGCCGCGAGTGCCGCGATGCCCTCGGCCACCATCGCCTGGGCGTCGTCGGCGATGAGCAGGCCGTCGGTGCTGGCCACCAGGCACCCGGTGATCCCCGGGACGGCCCGGCGCAGCCGGGCCAGCTCCGCGAGAAGCTCGGCGCGTAGCTCCGCGTCGGTCCTCATCGAGTCGTTTCCTCCTTTCCACCACGCCCGTTGGACGTGGCCGGCGGATCTACCGCAGCGCCTGCAGCGCCGTCCGGATCCGTCTGAGCAGCGAGTCGTCCGGCGCCCTGTCGATCGCCCCCGGCAGCACGGCGAGCGCGCTGACACCGGTCGGCAGCTGGCGGCGGCCCGGCGCCGGTGGGGGGTCGTCGAAGGTATAGGTGCCGGGGACCCGTTGCGGCAGGGATGCGGCCTCCTGCACCACCGCCGCGTTGGCTTTTGCGCTGGGCGCCCGCTCCACCGGGGGCTCCGGCTGGACGACCAGTCCGGCCGCCGCGAGCCGGCGCACGTCCAGCGTCACGGCGTAGGCCGAGCACCCCAGCAGGCCGGCCAGGTCCTGTGGGGTGCGCACGCCGTCCGCGTGCAGGACGATCTCCCACTGCAGGCCGGACAGCAGCACGCGGTCGAGTCCCGGCCGGAGGACCGGCACGACCGGTGCGTGATCGGTTGCGTCGGAGGGGTGCACCTCGTCCAGCATGCGCCGCTGCCGAGCGACGATGTCGCACACCTGGTGCGACATCACCGTGCCATCCGCGCCGAGCCAGTGCTCGACGCCCTCGTCGAAGCGCAACTCGGTGCGGGGCGTGCCGAGCACGAAGAAGGCCGCGTCGTGGAGCGCCTGCAGCGCGCACAGCTCGATCTGGGCCTCGGTCACGTGGCCGCCCTCCACCAGCGCGCGAACCGGCCGCGAGGGGATGCTCTCCCATACCTGCTCGGGCACCAGCCCGGCGGCGGTCAGCAGCCGGTCGACACCGGGCGCGGCCGGCGACTCGACGCCGTTGACCCGGCCCTCGCGCAGGAACACGACCCCGCCGGGCTCGCCGTGCACGGTGAGCGCGCCGGTAGCGCCCGCGGCGGCGAGCTGGGCGAGCGCCTTCGCGGGTGTGGTGCCCTTGGCGAACCGGGACTGTCTGCCGGAGGCGTCCGCCTTCGCCCCCACCGCGACACCACTCACGCGAGATCGTCGGCGAGCGAGCGGACGCGGCGCCGGGCGATGGCCAGGTTGCCCTCGTTCCGGTCGAGCCAGACGTAGAGCACCAGGCGCGAGTCGAAGGTGGTCCGTACCGGCCGGATCAGGTGGTAGGCGGCCGTTGTGCTGATGATGACGTCCTCCACGGTGTCGCCCGGCACCGCCGGGGCATAGGCCGCGGTCTGCATGGCGGCATGGATGACGCTCGCCGTGCCGAGAGCAGCGGCGGCCGGGTCGGCGTGGGGCGCGATGTCCTCCTGGCCGCCCTCCAGGCCAAGGGTCTGCCCGGTGGTGTAATCGATGAGGCTGGCCCCGATCGCACCCCTGATGGTCATGGCACGGCGGAGACAGTCATCAATCGCAGGCACAAGTTCTCCCGTTGGGCGGTCCGGGGACGCATCCGCCAGGCGTCGGCCATGACGATGCGCTCTCGGCAAGTTACCCCGCGCTCATGGATCAGCCACTCCCCACTTTCGGGTAGTAACGATTGACCGATCGTACCTTGAATTCTGCAATTTACACGTTTATCTTCCACGATCCCCAGAAATGGACTAAAGTGCACTCCCCCCACGGCGCGACACGTGGCTGCGATGACCGGCGACCCGGCGTATGGTGGGTCCCCACGTCGACCGTGGAGGTGTTTGTGGGGAGTAGCTGGTACGCCCTGATCGTGGAAGCGGTCGATCCGGAGCGCCTGGCCCGATGGTGGGCCGAGGTGCTGGACCATCGCGTGGAGAGCGCTTCCCCGCAGGAGGTCGTGATCGGCCCGGCCATCGATGGCCATCCACGCATCGTGTTCGTCCAGCACGACCGTGAGCTCCAGACGAAGAACCGCCTGCACCTGGACCTGCGCCCCGACGACCTCGACGCCGAGCTGGAGCGGCTCGTGAACATGGGCGCCCGGCACGTGGACATCGGCCAGCCCGACGATGCCGCATGGGTCGTCCTCGCCGACCCCGAGGGCAACGAGTTCTGCGTCATCCGGCCAGGACGATGACGAGGCGCTCGACGAGCCACCGGTAGATCCCGGCGCCGAAGGATGAGGACTCTTCTAAGCTCGACACGTGACCCTTTCGGACGAGGCCCGCTTCGCACCTGAACCCGAGAAGGACTCGGTCACAACGTCCGCCGACAACGGGCGCACCCCGTTCCAGCGCGACCGCGCCCGGGTGCTGCACTCGGCCGGGTTCCGCCGGCTGGCCGCGAAGACCCAGGTGCACACCGCCGGCACCGACGCGTTCCTGCGCACCCGGCTCACCCACTCGCTGGAGGTCGCGCAGATCGGCCGCGAGATGGGCGCCCGGCTGGGCTGCGACCCCGACGTCGTGGACACCGCCGGGCTCGCGCACGACCTCGGCCACCCGCCGTTCGGGCACAATGGCGAGGACGCGCTCGACGAGATCGCCCGCGCGTGCGGCGGTTTCGAGGGCAACGCGCAGACGCTGCGGGTGCTTACCCGGCTGGAGGCCAAGGTCGGCGGGGCCGGGCTCAACCTGACCCGGGCCTCGCTGGACGCCGTGTCGAAGTACCCGTGGCCACGCGAGCCGGGCCGGCGCAAGTTCGGGGTGTACCCCGACGACGCCGAGGTCTTCGCGTGGCTGCGGATCGAGCCCGGTCCCCGCCGCTGCCTGGAGGCACAGGTCATGGATTGGTCCGACGACGTGGCCTACTCCGTGCACGACCTCGAGGACGGCATCCACGGCGGCTACGTCCACCTGGCCCCGCTGCGCTCCGACGCCGCCGAGCGCGAGGCGCTGTGCGCCGACGTCGCCGCCGCGTATTCGCAGGAGTCGGCCGCCGACCTCGGCGCCATCCTGCTGGAGCTGCTCGCCGACCCCGTGTTCGAGCCGCTGGACCACTACGACGGCAGCCACGCCGCGCAGATCGCGCTCAAGCGGATGACGAGCGTGCTCACCGGCCGCTTTGCCGCGGCGGCGGTCACCGCGACCCGGGAGCGCTACGGCCCGCGGGCGCTGCGCCGCTACGACGCCGACCTCATCGTGCCGCCCCTGACCCGCGCGCACTGCGCGCTGCTGAAGGGCATCGCGCTGCGCTATGTCATGCGGCGTCCGGGGTCTTCGCAGCGGTACGCCGACGAGTCGCACATCCTGCGCTCGCTCGTCGCGGCCCTGCTCGAACGCGCCCCCGACGGCCTCGACCCGGTCTTCGCCCCGATGTGGCGCGCCGCCCCCGACGACGCCGCGCGGCTGCGGGTGGTGATCGACCAGGTCGCGAGCCTGACCGATCCGGCCGCGGTGGCATGGCACTCGCGCCTCGTTGGATCCTGAACTACCTCGTTGGAGCTTGAATCAGTGGAATGGAAGGCTGACGGCATGGCTGATGAGCGGACGTTTGTGATCGTCGGGGCGAGTCTCGCCGGCGCGAAGGCGGCGGAGACGCTGCGCGCCGAGGGCTTCACCGGCAAGGTGATCCTGATCGGCGAGGAGACCGACCGCCCCTACGAGCGCCCACCGCTGTCGAAGGGGCACCTGCTGGGCAAGGAGGGCGCGCGCGAGAAGGCGTTCGTGCATCCCCCGCAGTGGTATGCCGAGCACGACGTCGACCTGCGCCTGGCCACCCGCGTCACGCACCTGGACCCGGCCGCGCACACCGTCACCCTCGACGGCGTCGACGAGCTGCACTACGACAAGCTGCTGCTCACCACCGGCTCGCGGGTCCGCACGCTGGACATCCCGGGCGCGAACCTCACCGGCGTGCGGTACCTGCGCACGGTCGACGAGTCCGACGCCCTGCTCTCGCATCTGCGGGACGCCGCGAACGTCGTCGTCATCGGCGCCGGCTGGATCGGCCTGGAGACCGCCGCCGCGGCCCGCCACCACGGCGCGAACGTCACCGTCGTCGAGGTCGCCGCCCTGCCCCTCCAGCGCGTGCTCGGCGACGAGGTCGCCGCGGTCTACGCCGACCTGCACCGCGCCCACGGCGTGCGGTTCCGCTTCGGCGCCTCGGTGGCCGAGTTCCGCGGTACCGACGGCCGCCTGACCTCCGTCGTGCTGGCGGACGGCACCGAACTGCCCGCCGACGTCGCCGTCGTGGGCGTTGGCATCCGCCCCAACACGGAGCTGGCCGTGGACGGCGGCCTGGCCGTGGACGACGGCATCCTGGTCGACGCCGGCCTGCACACGTCGGACCCCGACATCTACGCCGCCGGCGACGTCGTCAACCTCGACCACCCCGGCCTGGGCCACCGCATCCGGGTGGAGCACTGGGCAAACGCGCTGAACGGCGGCAAGTTCGCGGGTCGCGCCCTGCTGGGCGAGGAGGTCGTCTTCGACCGCGTCCCGTACTTCTACTCCGACCAGTACGACCTGGGCATGGAGTACTCCGGCTTCGCCGCGCCGGGCGGCTACGACCGGGTGGTCTTCCGCGGCGACCCCTCGGTGACCGGCGACAAGGCCCCCGAGTTCATCGCCTTCTGGGTGCGGGACGGCCGCGTCCTGGCCGGCCTGAACGCCAACGTCTGGGACGTCACCGACGACATCCAGCAGCTGGTCCGCGCCGGCTGGGCCGGCACCACGGTCGACCTGGACCGCCTGGCCGACCCGGCGGTCCCGCTCGGTGAGCTGCTCACCTGACGCGTCGCGGACGAAGGCGTCTTCCGCGCATCCGGCGCGCCACCACGAAGGCGCCGGCCGCGGCGACCAGGACGCCGCCGAGCACGGCGGCGATCTGGATCGCCGCGCTGCGACCCAGGCCGGTGCCGTCCACCGCGGGCGCGCCGGCCAGGGTCCAGTCGTGGGAGTCCTTGCCCGATTCGTACACCGCGCGCTGTCCGCCGGGGCCGGTGACGAGGGTCCGGTACGCGGGGTTGAGGTCGGTGAGCATCCGCACCGCGACGGTGACCGTGCCGACCGGTCCCGGGCAGGTGTAGTCGACGGCCGCGCCCTTCAGGTCCAGGGCCATCGGCGGCTCGACCGCGCCTGCGCAGGGCCGTCCGCCGGCGCTGACCGCGATCTGCCTGAGCAGGTACGCCGTGAACCGCTCGGACGACGCGATCGTGGCGGGGTCGGTGTGCCGGTAGTCCACCGCGCCGTCGAGCATGACGCGGTCCTGAGGCAGTACCCCGAGCGACACGCCGAGCAGGGTGAGGTCGTCCGGGCCCCCGGCCCGCCAGCGCACGCGCACGACCTCGGGCCGCTGCTCGTCGAGCGTGATGGCCGCGGTCTGCGGATCGCCGAACGGATGAGCCGCCGCCGGAGCCGGCATGATCGCGACCGAAGCGGCCGCGAGCGCGGCGGCGGCCAGTGCCGACAGTGGCCGGGCGGCGGCCGTCCGGCGCCGCCGCCGATGCCCGTGCGAGACCAAGGACCACGCTCCCGGCGGTACCGATGCTGCGAACGGCGCCAAGTCTGCCGGGCGGTGCGGAAACGTGTGGGCGATGACCGGTGATCGGCTGGAAACGCCGACATGAACATCGAAGGCGCAGGACGGCGAGGCCTCACCCGGTGGGCCTCGCCGTCGCGTGCTACCGCGCGACCTTCTCGCGGCGCCTGGCGCGCACGCCGTGCTCGATGCGGTCGCCGAGCTCCTTGTCGACGTTGTGCCAGTACTCGAAGGCGCGCACCAGCACCGGCTCGCTCACGCCGTCGAGGAGGTGGCCCACGATGTTGTTCACCAGGCGCTCGCGGGCCGCGTCGTCGAGGACCTCGCGCACCATCGTGCCGGCCTGGCCCCAGTCGTCGTCCTCGGCGTGCAGCCGGTACGCGGCGCGCACCATCTCGCCGTCGGCGTACCACGTGCCGCCGTCGTCGGTCAGTTCCGGCCGGGCCGCCGGGCCGCCGTAGGAGTTGGGGGCGTAGACCGGGTCGCTGACGTTCTTCACCCGCATGCCGCCGTCCTTGGAGTAGCTGTGCACCTCCACCCGCGGCGTGTTCACCGGGATCTGCTTGTAGTTGACGCCGAGCCGCGCGCGGTGCGCGTCGGAGTAGCTGAACCCCCGGGCCAGCAGCATCTTGTCCGGCGACAGGCCCGTGCCGGCCACGAGGTTGTTGGGCTCGAACGCGAGCTGCTCCATCTCGGTGTGGTAGTCGGTGACGTTGCGGTTGAGCGTCATCCGGCCGACCTCGCGCAGCGGGTAGTCGCTGTGCGGCCACACCTTCGTGAGGTCGAACGGGTTGAAGCGGTAGGTCTTGGCCTCCTCGAACGGCATGACCTGCACCTTGAGCGTCCAGCTGGGGAACTCCCCGGCCGCGATGTGCTCGTACAGGTCGCGCTGGTGGCAGTCGGCATCGACCGAGGCCATCCGGTCGCCCTCTTCCTGGGTGAGGAACTCGATGCCCTGGTCGGTCTTGAAGTGGTACTTCACCCAGAACCGCGCACCCTGGGCGTTGATCCACATGTAGGCGTGGCTGCCGTAGCCGTTCATGTTCCGCCACGTGCGCGGAATGCCGCGGTCCCCCATCAGCCAGGTCACCATGTGCGCCGACTCGGGCGAGAGGGTCCAGAAGTCCCACTGCATGTCGTGGTCGCGCAGGTTGTTGTTCGCGCGCCGCTTCTGCGACCGGATGAAGTGCTGGAACTTCAGCGGGTCGCGGATGAAGAAGATGGGCGTGTTGTTGCCGACGATGTCGAGGTTGCCCTCGGTCGTGTAGAGCTTCACGGCGAACCCGCGCGGGTCGCGCCAGGTGTCGGGGCTGCCCCGCTCCCCCGCGACAGTGGAGAACCGGACGATCACGTCGGTCTCGGCGCCGGGCTGGAACACCGCGGCCCGGGTGAAGGCGCTGACGTCCTGAGTCGTCTTGAAGATCCCGAACGCGCCGCCGCCCTTGGCGTGCGGCTGGCGCTCCGGGATGCGTTCCCGGTTGAAGGCCGCCATCTGCTCGATCAGGTAGTGGTCCTGCAGCAGCAGCGGCCCGTCGGGGCCGACCGACAGCGAGTGCTCGTCACTGGCGACGGGAATTCCGGCGTCGGTCGTGGTCGGTGGGCGTTCTTGTGTCGTCACGCGGAACTCCTTGCCTCAGAGCGGAAATCGGAGCGGAAACCGACTTCCTCCGGCAACTGACGTTTCCCCCTGCGGCCCGCGCGCGCTGGCCAAACCGGAATTTTCACCGCACAACCGGGCCGTCTACTCCAACCTGACACTGCTTCTGGAAGGAGTCAACTTTTGCGCGACCGCGAGCGCCGTTCGCCACAAGTCGAACATCCATGTGGACGGCAGCGCGGCTCAGGCGGCCTTGCGCAGCGAGTTGCCGGTGTGGGCCTCGCCCCGCACGAGGCGCAGGCGCGCCGGAGCCGGAGCCGGGGCCGGCGGCTCCTCGTCCAGCGCGGCCGGGCGGCGCCACCGCCACGGCGGGCCCTGGCGACCCGCGGGCGGGCGGCCCGGGTCGAGCGCCGGGCGGGAGAGCGCGACGACGATCGCATATCCGGCCAGCACGAAGGCGTGGCTGACCAGCCGGGTCGTCTCCACCGCGCCGGCCATCAGGTCGCTCGTGCTCAGCAGGGCCAGCAGCGCGACGAACGCGGTGAGCATCGGCAGTGCGCCGGCCGGGGTGGAGCGGCGGGTGGCGATCCAGGCGAAGCCGGCGCCGATCGCCACGTTCCAGGCGGCGGACTCGTGGAAGACGTGGCCGGAGGTGTGCGGGTGGGCGGCGGCCGCGGCGGTGGCGACCTGGTGGATGCCGAGCACGAACTGGGCGGCGCCGAACGCGCCGAGCAGCACCCGCAGGACGAGAACCAGGCGGCGTCGCGGCAGCGCCCGGGCGGCCCGGGCCGGCGTTGTTTCCGCCGGCTGGGGGCCGGCGTCACGCGCCGATCGGAAGCCGGCGAGCAGGCTCTCCGCGGATGGCGGGGCGGCCGGCATCGGCTGCAGGCGCACGAGCCGGGTCACGGCCACGGCCTCGCGCTCCCACTCCCGGCACGCCGGGCATCCCGCCAGATGGGCGTCGACGAGCGCCGGCTCGATCGGTTCGTCCTCGCCGTCCAGCCGGGCCGACAGCGCCTCTTGGTACCGCTCACACTCCACGGTTGGATTGTCGCCGCGTACGCTGCGGAAGTTCCACCCCTAAGGTGGCCGAGCCTGATGCCTGCTACGACCCCGTGCGGCGCAGCAGGTAGGTATCCATGATCCAGCCCTTGCGGGCCCGGGCCCGCGTGCGCACCGCCTCGATCTCGTCGATGACCTCGCCCAGGCGTCCGGCCATCAGCAGCTCGTCCGGGGTGCCCAGGTAGGCGCCCCAGTAGATGTCGATCGGCTCGTCGCGGTACAGGCGGCAGGCCAGGCCGGCATCGAGCATGACGACCACGTCGTCGCAGCCCTCGGGCCAGGCCGCGGCGAGGCGGCGCCCGGTGGTGATGTGCACCGGCCCGGCGACCCGGTTGAGCGGGACCCGATGGCGCGCGGCGAGGATCTGCACGCTGCTGATGCCCGGGATCACCTCGTACTCGACCTCGTACCCCGCCTCGCGGATCGTCTCCAGGACGCGGATCGTCCCGTCGTACAGCGCCGGGTCGCCCCACGCCAGGATCCCGCCGACGCCGTCCTCGCCCAGCTCGCGCTGGATCGCCTCGGCGAGCAGCCGGGCCCGCTCGTCCCGCCAGTCCCGGACCGCGCCCGTGTAGTCGGCGGCGACGCGGTCCCGCGGCGGGTCCGGGATCACGATCGTGCGGTAGTCGCCGGTGACGTACCGCCCGCACAGCGCCATGCGGGCCTCGGTCAGCTCGGCGGCCGCCTCGCCTTTGTCCAGGACGAAGAACGCGTCCACGGCGTTCATCGCATTGATCGCCTGGACGGTGACCTGGTCCGGGTCACCGGCGCCGACCCCGATGATCAACACTTTGCGCATGTCGCCATCGTATGTGCGGTCTCAGGCGGGGTAGGCCCGGGTCTCCGCGGCCTTGACGGCGGCCCACACCTCCCGCCCGGGGGTGAGCTCCAGGTGGGCCGCGGCCGCGGGCGTCACGTCGGCGGCGGCGGGCAGCGCGCCGGCCAGCTGGATGCGCAGGTTGTCGCCGTGGCGCTGGATGCCGGCGATGGTGGCCGGCCAGGCGTTGCGCGGGCTGCCGTCGGGGCGGTCCGGGTGCAGCGCGACCGCGGCCGGTGCAAACGCCACGAACGCGTCGCCCTGCAGCGCGTCCGCGGCGGTGAGCAGCACGCCGCCCACGTCGACCGTGTGGCCGTCGGCCCGGCCGCGGTAGAGGTTGAGGCCCACCAGCCGGGCCACGTACTCGGTCCGCGGCCGCGCGGTGATCTCGGCCGCGCCGCCCTCCTGCACGACCGCGCCGCCCTCGATGATCACCAGCCGGTCGGCGAGCACCAGCGCGTCGAGCGGGTCGTGCGTGACCAGCAGTGTGGCGCCCGGATGATCGGTGAGGTGCCGCTGCAGCTCGGCGCGGGTGTCGGCCCGCGTCCCGGCGTCCAGCGCGGCGAGGGGCTCGTCGAGAAGCAACAGCCGCGGTTGTACCGCGAGAGCCCGCGCCAGCGCCACCCGCTGCGCCTGGCCACCAGAGAGCTGGCGCGGCTTACGCCGGGCGAAGTCGGCCAGCCCCACCCGGCCGAGCCAGTCCATGGCCCCGGCCCGGGCGGTCCGGCGGTCGGCGCCCTGGCGGCGGGGCCCGAAGGCGACGTTGTCCAGCGCGCTCAGGTGCGGAAAGAGCAGGTAGTCCTGGAACACCACGCCGATCTGCCGGCGCTCGGGCGGGGTCCAGACCCGCTGCCCGGGCCGGTCGAGGTCGCGGCCGTCGAGCGTGATGTGCCCGTCGGTGAGCGCGGCCAGCCCGGCCAGCGCCCGCAGCGCGGTGGTCTTGCCCGCCCCGTTGGGCCCGAGCAGGGCAACGACCTCTCCGGCGGCGATGCTGAGCGCCACGTCCAAGCGGAAGGTGCCGCGGTCGACCACGATCCGCGCGTCCAGGTAGGCCGTCACGCTGTAATCCAGCGGTCGCGCAGCGAGGCCAGGATCGCCACCGAGACGGCGAGCAGGATGAGGCTCAGCACGATCGCGGCCTGCAGGTCGGTCTCGAGCGCGAGGTAAACCTCCAGCGGCATCGTCCTCGTCGTGCCCGGGAAGCTGCCGGCGAACGTGATCGTCGCGCCGAACTCGCCCAGCGCCCGGGCCCAGCACAGCACTCCCCCGGCGGCGATGCCGGGGGCCACCAGCGGCAGCGTCACGTGCGTGAAGGCCGTCCAGCGCCCCGCGCCGAGCGTCGCCGCGGCCTCCTCGTAGCGGCTGTCGGCGCCGCGCAGCGCGCCCTCGACGGCGATGATGAGGAACGGCATCGCGACGAACGCCTCGGCCAGCACGACCGCGGTCGTGGTGAACGGCACCGTGATGCCGAACGTGCGGTCCAGCCACGCGCCGAGCAGGCCGCGGCGGCCGAAGACCAGCAGCAGCGCGACGCCGCCGACGACCGGCGGCAGCACCAGCGGCACGGTCACCAGCGCGCGCACCAGCCGGCGACCGGGGAATTCGACCCGGGCGAGCAGCCACGCCAGTGGCACGCCGAGCGCGAGGCACACCAGCGTGGCGATGGTGGCGCTCTGCAGCGACAGCCGCAGCGCGGTCAGCACACCGGGCTGGGCGAGGCGCTCGGGCAGCGTCGTCCAGGGCGCCCGGATCAGCAGGCCGGCCAGCGGCAGGACGAGAAAGGCGAGGCCGAGGCCGGCGGGCACCAGCAGCGCGGCCGGTACCCGCCGGGAGCCGTCACGGCGCCTGGAAGCCGGCATCCGAGAGCACGCTCTTGCCCTTGTCCGACAGCACCCACGCCACGAACGCCTGCGCGCCCGCCGCGTTCGGCGCGTTCTTGAGCACGATGATCGGGTAGTCGTTGATCGCGCCCGCCGACTCCGGGAACTCGACGCCTTCGACGTCGGCGGCGGCGGTGGCGGCCTTGGCGTCGGTGCGGTACACGAGCGCGGCGTCGACCTCGCCCAGCTTCACCTTCGACAGCGCGCCCTTGACGTCCTGCTCGAGCGTGACCGGGGTGAGCTTCACGCCCGCGGCGTCCAGCGCCTTCTTGGCCGCCGCGCCGCACGGCACCTGCTCCGCGCACAGCGCGACCTTCACGCCGGGCTTGGTCAGGTCGGACAGGCCCTTGACGCCCTTCGGGTTGCCCTTCGGCACCGCGATCACGAGCTGGTTCTTGACGAACGTGGTCGCCGTGTCCACGCCGTTGCCCGCGTCGGTGACGGTCTTCATGTTGGCCGGCGCCGCCGAGGCGAACACGTCGGCGGGCGCGCCCTGGTTGATCTGCGTGGCGAGCGCGGAGCTGCCGGCGAAGTTGAACGTGACCTTGGCGCCCGGGTTGGCCGCCTCGAAGTCCTTGCCGATCTTGTTGAAGGACTCGGTCAGCGATGCCGCGGCGAATACCGTGACCGTGCCGGTAACCGCCTTCGAGGCCGACGTCGTCGGCGTCGAAGGCTGGTTCGACGTGTCGGTCTTGTCACTGCAGCCGGCCAAGCCGGTCAGGCCGACCGCAACAACCATGAACCCTGCCAGCGCGGCACGTCTCATGAGTGGTTCCTCCCTTTGTCAACGCGCTCCACCACGACGGTGGTCGACTTGATCACCGCGACGGCCAGCGACCCGACCCGCAGGTCGAGCTCGTCCGCCGCCTCGCGGCTCATCAGCGAGACGATCCGGAACGGCCCGGCCTGGATGTCGACCTGCGCCATCACCGTGTCCTTGACCACGGCGGTGACGATGCCGCGCAGGCGATTGCGCGCAGAGGAGCCGTCCGAGCCCTCCTCCGCCTCGGCGGCCTGCGTCCGGGCGAACGCGGCCAGGTCGACCCCGTCGATCACGCGGTGGCCGTTGTCGTCGCGCCCCGCGGCGAGCCGCCCCGAGTCGACCCAGCGGCGCAGCGTGTCGGCGCTGACGCCGAGCAGCTCGGCCGCCTCGCCGATGCGGAACTTGGTCATGGGCGGAAGCTTATCGACCGCAGTTGCGAGGACAAACCCGCCTTGGAGCTGGCATCTGCCCAAGAAATATGTGGCCAGGCATGATAGGCACATGACGCAGCGATGGCTCGAGGTGCTCGACCTGCTGGCGGGCGCGGTGGCCTCCGCCGGCCCGGCGACCGTCGTGGTCGACGGCACGGACCCGGCGGTCGTGACGTCCACCGCGCAACGGCTGGCATCGACGGTGTCCGCCGCGCGCGAGGCCCGCGGTGACATCGCCCGCGGTGACATCGCCCGAGGTGACATCGCCCGAGGTGACGGGAGCATCGCCATCGACGGTGGCGGTCCCCGTGTGGTCGTGTGGCTGCGCACGTCCCGGCGCCGCCACGCGGACGAGGCCAACCGCGGCGACGCCGCCGACATCGTCGTCGACCTGCACGACCCCGCCTGGCCGGTCGTGCGCCACATCGATCCGCGGCTGCTCGATCACGGCCGGTGGTATCTGCGCGAGTCCCGCGCCTTCTTCGGCGTGCGCGCCGCGACGTGGGACGCGAAGTTCGGCGACGACCTGCCCGCGTACGCCGCCGCCGTGCACCGCGCCGGCCTGCCCCGCGGCGGTGCCGTCCTCGACGCCGGCTGCGGCACCGGCCGGGCGCTGCCCGCCCTGCGCGCCGCGGTCGGCCCGGAGGGCGTGGTCCTGGGCCTGGACCTGACCCCGCAGATGCTGCACGTGGCGCGGGCCCGCGGCGAGCGGCTGATCCTCGGCGACGCCCGCCGCCTGCCCCTCGCCGCCGCCTCGCTGGACGCCGTCTTCGCCGCCGGCCTGGTCATGCACCTGCCGGACGCCACCGAAGGCCTGCGGGAGCTCGCCCGGGTCACGGTGCCGGGCGGCCATCTGGTGCTCTTCCACCCGTCGGGCCGCGCCGCCCTGGCCGCCCGCCACGGCCGGGTCCTGCGCCCGGACGAACCGCTGTCGCGCTCCCCGCTGACCGAGTCGTGCTCGCGGGCGGGCTGGACCCTGACGGACTACGACGACGGCGACGAGCGTTTCTTCGCCCTCGCGATCCGTCGCGCGGACCGCTGACGGCCCGCCCCCTGGTCAGACGGCGACCATCAGGCCCAGGTCGGTCAGGAAGTCGCGAGCCTTCCGCGCCTCGCCCGTCGGCAACAGCGTCCACGGCACCACCAGGACGCCCGCGCCGCCGATCACCACCACCCAGAACTCGCCGGTGTCCTCGACACGCTCGACCGCCGTCCACTCGTAGCCGGCCCGCAGACTCTGCGTGTGCACGCGGACCGCCTCGTCGGTCAGCTCGTATGTCGCCGTCTCCACGAACACGCCCGTGCGCGCCTTCGCGGCCGCGCGGGTGAGCAGCCATGGGCCCACGAGGAGGACCATGCCCGGGGTGATCAGGACGCCGGCACCGACGGGGATACCGAGGAGGAGCGCGCCGAGGCCGGCCGCCGAGAGCCCGCCGCCCACGAGGCTCCACGAACGCAGCGTGCCGCGCATCCGCGCCCGCACCGACCTGCGGGTCCGGCCGCGGTCCGGTTGGACCGTCAGCGTGATGTGCATCGCTCCCCGTTCATCGACTGCTGCCGCGACAGTACGCCACCACGATCACTGCCTGCGCGGCGCCCGGGAGCACATGCCCTCCCCGCGAACCACGACGGCGATCAGCGCGCCGGCGGCCCGAAGCGGCGGGCCTCAGATGCCGTCGGTGGAGGAGCCGACCGTCCAGTAAACCCGGTTGTAGTCCTCGAGCACGAGCCCGTCGCCGGCGTCGCGGTAGGTGGTGACGCCGCAGTTCTCCGGCGGCCCGCCCTCGGGCTGGCGCTGCGCCTGAGAGTAGCTCCAGCCCTCCAGCAGGAAGCGGAAGCAGCGCAGCGTGCCGCCGTGCGTGACGACCATGATCTTCTGGCCGGCGTGGTCGCGGGAGAGCACATTGAGAAACGTGTGCACCCGCCCGGTGACGTCGGCGAGGCTCTCCCCGCCGGGCGGGCGGGCCATGAAGCCGCCGAAGGTCTGCCAGTACTCGTTGAGCCATGGGAACGCCGCCTCGGCCTCGGCCGTCGTCATGTCGTAGGCGAAGCCCGGGTCGCGCTCGCGGATGAACAGCTCGGACTTGACCCGCATCCGGTTGCGCTCGGCGGTCGGGTAGGCCTCGAGGATCGCCTGCGCGGTCTGCTCGGTGCGCGCGTAGCCGCTGGTGAACACGTGATCGAAGACGCCGAAGCGCTCGCGGATGCCCTGACCGGTCTGCGCGGCCTGCTTGTGCCCGTCCGGGGTCAGCTCGATCAGGTGGTCGGGCACGCCCCTCAGGAGCTGGCGGGCCGCGTCGTCGGCGAAGTAGACGCTGCCCTTCTTGGCGATGTTGCGAGCGGACTCGGCGTGCCGGACGAGGACGAGCAGGGCGGGGTGTGCGTGGGTCACCTATGACTCGTACTGCTCCTGTGGCGCCGGTATCAAGGTGACCTCGGACACGTCGATGAACGGGATCGCCTCGCCATTGACCTGGTCCCGCAGCTCACGGCCGCTGTACTTGCCGGTGACCCGCAGCCACTGCTGGTCGGCCAGGCCCTCGGGCAGCTCGCCGCCGAGCGCGACCTTCACCGGCCGGGCGTCGGCGGCGCAGCAGCTGACCATCATCCGGGCCAGCAGCCACGAGTCCTCCGGGCCGCGCATCGCGAAGCCGGTGAGCTCGACGCGCCGCTCGCCCAGCGAGGCGCCCCGGTCGAAGATCGCCCGGGAGGCGTAGTCGAGCATCGTCAGCCGCACCGGGTCGCCCGCCGGCAGCGGCGCGTACTCGGAGCGCGCGGTGACCGCCGACCCGCTGCGCCCGGCCGCGTAGGAGCCCAGTGCCGGCGGGGCGAACAGCAGCAGCCCGAGCACGGGCGCGAGCAGCAGCCAGGCCACCTTCGGCCCGCCGTGCGCGTGCCCATGCCCGTCGTCCTCGTGCGTGTCGTGCTCGTGCCGGTGTCCGGGCCGCAACTCGTACCACAGCGTGAAGATCCCGGCGAGCACCAGCAGGGCGCCGGCGGCCACGAGGTAGGGCTGCAGCCCCGGCTTGACGTAGTTGAGGTACTGCCCGGTCAGGCTGGCGCGCAGCACCGCGCCCCCGACCAGCAGCAGGATGACGGCCTGGGCCTGCTTGTTCACAACAGCACCGGTCCCAACGCGGCGGAGGCGAGGATCGCCACGACGAACGTGGTGGGGGCGAAGCGCAGCGCGAAACGGCGGCCGAAGATGCCGGCCTGCATCGCGAACAGCTTCAGGTCGACCATCGGCCCGACGACGAGGAACGCCAGGCGCGCGGTCAGCGAGAACTGGGTCAGCGACGCGGCGACGAACGCGTCCGCCTCCGAGCAGATCGACAGCAGCACGGACAGCAGGCCTAGAGCCACGATCGCCAGCACCGGGTTGGCTGCCAGGTGCGCGAGCCACGACTGGGGCACCACGACCGCGATGATCGCCGCCGAGGCCGCCCCGATGACCAGAAACCCGCCGGCGTGCAGGACATCGTGCCGTACCGAAGCCCAGAACGCCGGCCACTTGGCCATGCCCTCCAGGTGGGCCCGCGACGGCATGCGCAGCCAGCTGCCCTTGCCGAACGCCTGCCACAACCAGCCCATCAGGCACGCGACCACGAGGCTGGTCACGGCCCGGGCGATCACCACCTTCGGCTGGCCCGGGAACGCGACCGCGGTCGAGATCAGCACGATCGGGTTGACGGCCGGCGAGGCGAGCAGGAACGCGAACGCGGCGGCCGGCGTGACCCCGCGGCGCACCAGCGCCCCGGCCACCGGCACCGACGCGCACTCACAGCCGGGCAGCACCACGCCGGCGGCGCTCGCCGTCGGCACCGCGAGCGCCGGATGCGACGGCAGCGCCCGGGCGAAGAACGAGGGCGGCACGAACACGGCGATGATCGAGGACAGCACCACGCCGAAGACGAGGAACGGCATCGCCTGGGTCAGCACGGACACGAACACGGTCAGCCAGGTCTGCAGCGCCGGCGTGGCGAGCGATCGCGTGATCGGGCCGCGCAGCAGCACCACGAGCACGAGCACGGCCGCCAGCACCTCGACCGAGCCAACCCGCCACCGTCGCCGCGCGGGCACCGGCTCGGGCGGCGCGGGCGTCTCCTGGGTCAGCGTCACGGGAGGAGGCTACCCGTTCGATTGGTACCGTCGGCATGAAGCGCCGACGAACACTTCGGAGGGTGAACCTATGGTCGCTGACTTCGACTCTCAGGCCTGCGCGCAGGCCCACGGCACCGTCGAGCCAGCGCCGGACGGCCGCGCCGTGGTCGCGGTGTTCGACTCGCCCGTCGCCACCCACCTGCTGCACTTCGCCGCGACGCTGGGCTACCGGGTCGCGCTCGCCGATCCACGGCTCGACGGTGCGGGCCTGTCGGACGTAACCTTCGATGCCAACACCGACGTGGTGGTGACCGACCACGACCGCCCCGAACTGGGCGCGGTACTGCGCGACGCGCTGGCCTCGCCGGCCCGCTGGGTCGGGGTGATGGGCAGCCCGCGGCACGCCGCGCCGCACGTCGAGGCGCTGCGGGCGCTCGGCGTCGCCGAGGACGACATCGCCCGGGTGCACCGGCCGATCGGGCTGAACATCGGCTCGCGGACGCCCGCCGAGATCGCCCTGGCAACCCTCGCCGGCCTGCTCGCCGACAGAAACAACCGCCCCGGCGGCTTCGCCTTCTGACGGCCCACCGGCGTCACCACCAACACACAGGCACGCCCAAACGCCCACCGCGCCTAGCGCCGGCAAGAACCGCAACCACCACCCGTGTCCAGCGTCGCAAATACCGCAACCACCGTGCCAGCGCCCGCGCGGACCCGCCTCCACCGTGCCCAGCGCCGGCGCGGACCCGCCTGCACCGCACGCCGCGCCCGCACGGACTACAACCACCGCACGCAGGGCCGACACGGGACCACAACCACCGCATGCAGCGGCCCAAGCACCACCCCACCGCGCAACGCCCACAAAAGACCCCAGCCACCGCACACAGCACGCCCCAACAACCACCACCGCGCACAGCACCCACAGCGAACGCGGCCACCACGCACAGCGCCCACACAGGACCCCAACCACTGCGCACAGCGCCCACGAGGGCACCGCGGCTACCGCACGCAGCGCCCTCACGGAACCGCAACCACTGCGCACGGCGCCCGCAAACCAGCCATCGCACGCAGCACCCACAGAGAACCGCAACTAACCGCGCACAGCACCCAACCGGAACCGCAACCACTGTGCGGCGCCACAGAAAACCGTGGCTAACCGCGTACAGCGCCCAACCGGAACCGCAACCACTGCGCGGCGCCACAGAAAACCGTGGCTAACCGCGTACAGCGCCCAACCGGAACCGCGACCACTGCGCCGCGCCACAGAAAACCGTGGCTAACCACGTACAGCGCCCAAACGGAACCGCAGCCACTGCGCGCAAGCGCCCGCAAAAGTGCGAGCGAAGCGAGCATGGGGGGCGTGGGGTGGGAACCCCCCACCGATGCTCGAGCGAAGCAAGAGCCAGGCTGGAAACAGCTTTAAAGCCGCTCGAGCAGGTAGCGCTCGACCTGGTCCAGGGACACGCGCTCCTGGGCCATCGAGTCGCGGTCGCGGATGGTCACGGCCTCGTCGTTGAGCGTCTCGAAGTCGACCGTCAGGCAGAACGGGGTGCCGATCTCGTCCTGGCGACGGTACCGCCGGCCGATGCCCTGCGCGTCGTCGAAGTCGACCGTCCAGCGCTTGCGCAGCTGGGCGGCCAGGTCACGGGCCTTCGGCGACAGGTCCGCGTTGCGCGACAGCGGCAGGACCGCCGCCTTGACCGGGGCGAGCCGCTTGTCGAACCGCATGACCGTGCGCTTGTCGACGCTGCCGCTGGTGTTCGGCGCCTCGTCCTCGTCGTACGCCTCGAGCAGGAACGCGAGCACCGCGCGGGTCAGACCGGCGGCCGGCTCGATGACATAGGGCACCCAGCGCTCCTTCTTCTCCTGGTCGAAGTACGACAGGTCGACGCCGGAGTGCTTGGAGTGGGTGGTGAGGTCGAAGTCGGTCCGGTTGGCGATGCCCTCGAGCTCGGAGAACTCCTGGCCGCCGAAGCGGAAGCGGTACTCGATGTCGACCGTGCGCTTCGAGTAGTGGGAGAGCTTCTCCTTCGGGTGCTCGTAATAGCGCAGGTTGTCCGCGGAGAGGCCGAGGTCGATGTACCAGTTCCAGCGCTCCTGCAGCCAGTACTCGTGCCACTGCTCGTCGCTGCCGGGCTCGACGAAGAACTCCATCTCCATCTGCTCGAACTCGCGGGTGCGGAAGATGAAGTTGCCGGGCGTGATCTCGTTGCGGAAGCTCTTGCCGACCTGCGCGATGCCGAACGGCGGCTTCTTGCGGGCGGCGCCGGCGACGTTGTTGAAGTTGACGAAGATGCCCTGCGCGGTCTCCGGCCGCAGGTAGTGCAGGCCCTCGTCGTTCTCGACCGCGCCCAGGTAGGTCTTCATCAGGCCGTTGAACATGCGCGGCTCGCTGAAGGTGCCCTTGTTGCCGCAGTTCGGGCAGTTGATCTCGCCGAGCACGAAGGGCTTGGCCGTGCCGTTCTTCTCGACCCACGCCTCCTCGAGGTGGTCGGCGCGGAACCGCTTGTGACACGAGGCACACTCGGTCAGCGGGTCGACGAACGCGTCGACGTGACCCGAGGCGGTCCAGACGTCGCGGGCCAGGATGACGGCGGAGTCGAGGCCGACGATGTCGTCGCGCTGCTGGACCATGTTCTGCCACCACTGACGGCGGACGTTGTCCTTGAGCTCGACGCCCAGCGGGCCGTAGTCCCAGGCCGAACGCGTGCCCCCGTAGATCTCGCTCGACGGGAAGACAAAGCCGCGGCGCTTCGCGAGGCTGACGACGGAATCGATGCGGTCTGCGGCCATGGTTCCTCCTCGGCCTCACGGCGACTGGCTGTCGGCAAGGCTGTTGTCGTATGTAGAGACTGTAGGGACGTCGTGTGTAGCAGAACACCGGTGGATGGGCCGGCGCCAACCCGGGCAAAACCGTCAACGTCACCATCGACGGTACGGTTACGCCGGGGCGAGCCGCATCAGATTAACCGGCGCGCCGCAGTGCCCGGCGCTCCGGGCGGGGCCTAGTCCAGCCCGCCGCAGATCAGGTATCGGGCGCCGGCCTGTTCCATGATGTACCGCTGCTGCGTCCAGCTGCCGTCCTGCAGCACCCGGGCCGGGACGGTGATCTCGTTCGCGATCGTGACGTCGTCGGCGTTGACCTCGAAGTCGGTGACCCGCGCCCGGCCGTAGCGGTCCTCGAACCAGCCGAGGGGGCGGGTCTTGAGCTCGCGGTCGCACACGTGCCGCCGGGCGGTGGCGAAGTCCTCGTCACGCACGGCCGTCAGGTAGTCCTTCACGACCGAGGCGACCTGGGTCCTGCCGAGCGAGTCGGCGTAGGGCAGTAGGAAGCCGATGCCGACGACGCCGGCGACGCAGCACAGCACCAGAACGATGCCGCTGACGCCCAGGGTGATCCACAGCCCCCGCAGGTCGCGGTCGCGCGGGGGCGCCGCGAAGGGGGCGAGCACGCCCGGTCCGCGCGGCGGCGGGGGTACCTCGTCGGGCGCGTTCCACTCGGGGTGAGGGCCGACCTGAGGCGGCATCATGGAGCCAGCCTATCCAACCTCAGGCACGGTCACTGGCGGTGACCTTGAGCTCCCCGCCGGGCCCGCTCTCGGCCAGCACCTCGAACGCCGAGGGCTCGTCGAGCGCCTGGGCCAGCAGCGGGGTGGCGTGCACCTTCACGTCGAAGTTGGACAGTGCCCGCCGGTACGCGCCGACGGACTCCCACTCCGTGACGACGCTCCAGTGCGCCGGGTCGTCGTACGCGCGTCCGAGGCGGCCGCGAAGGTACCCTGGGCAGGCCGCGAGGGCAGCGAGCGCGGTGTGTGCGCGCCCGGCGAAATCCTCGTCGTCCTCGACGACGAACCTGGTCATCACGAGCATGTGGCCGAGCATACGGAAGGAAGCGCTGGAACATGACCGAGCGGGTGCTGAACCGGCTGGCCCGGCTCAACCGGACCCTGGTGTTCCTGATGGCCGCCGTGGCGGTGTTCGCCGGGCTGCTGCTGCCGGGCATCGTCGGCGCGGCGGTGCTGCTGCTCCTGGCCGCCGGCCTGATCTGGGTGCTGAGCAGGACCTGGGCGGTGACGCCGATGCCGATGCGCGTCATCCGGGTGCTCATCCTCACGCTGCTGTTGGTCGCGGCCGCATACAAGGCAAGTTGACAACGATTCCCATTATCAGGCACCCTCGGAGGGTGGTTATCCAGGTCGAACGGGCGGTCGTCGCCTACGATGGCCGGCCGGTGCTCGACCGGGTCTCGCTCTCGGTGCGCGCCGGCGAGGTGGTCGCCGTCCTCGGCGCCAACGGTTCGGGCAAGTCCACGCTCGTGAAGGCCTCGATGGGGCTGGTCCCGCTCGCCGGCGGCGAGGTGCGGCTCTTCGACACCCCGCTGCGGCGCTTCCGCGGCTGGCACCGCATCGGCTACGTGCCGCAGCGCGTCGGCGCCGGCAGCGGCGTGCCCGCCACCGTCGCCGAGGTCGTCGCCGAGGGCCGGCTGGCCCGGCGCGGCTTCCTGCGCCCCGCCTCCACCGCCGACCGGCAGGCCGTCGACGAGGCGCTGGCCGCGGTCGGCCTCGCCGACCGCTCCCGCGAGCCGGTCTCCGTGCTCTCCGGCGGTCAGCAGCAGCGCGTGCTCATCGCCCGCGCCCTGGCCGGCGGGCCGGAGCTGCTGGTGCTCGACGAGCCCACCGCCGGGGTCGACGCGGTCAGCCAGGAGCTGTTCGCCGCGTGCCTGCGGCGCTTCGTCGGCCAGGGCGGCACGGTGGTGTTCGTCGCGCACGAGCTGGGCCCGCTGCGGCCGCTGATCACCCGCGCGATCGTGGTGAACCGCGGGGAGATCGTGCACGACGGGGCGCCGCCGGAGACCGACAACGACCACGTGCACCCGCACGCCGCCGCGGCCTGAGCGGACGCATGAACATCTTCGCGTACGACTTCATGATCCGTGCCCTGCTCGGGGCGCTCGTCACCGGCGCCGCCGCCCCGGCCATCGGCGTCTACCTGGTACAGCGGCGGCTGTCGCTGATCGGCGACGGTCTCGGCCACGTCGCGCTCACCGGCGTCGGGCTGGGGCTGCTGCTGCACACCTCCCCCGTGCTGATGGCGGTGCTCGCCGCGGCGGCCGGCGCCGTCATCATCGAGCTGGTCCGCGAGCGCGGCCGGACCTCCGGCGACATCGCCCTGTCGATGCTGTTCTACGGCGGCATCTCCGGCGGCGTGGTGCTGGTCAACCTCTCCGACGAGCAGAGCAGCCGAAGCCTGGTGACGTACCTGTTCGGCTCGCCGCTGACGACCAGCCGGCAGGACCTGACCGTGATGCTGGTCCTCGGCGCCGCGGTGCTGGCCGTGGCGGTCCTGCTGCGCCCGTGGCTGTTCGCCGTGTGCCACGACGAGGAGTACGCGCGCGTGTCCGGCCTGCCGGTGCGCACGCTCAACCTGATCCTCGCCGTCACCACGGCCGTCACCGTCACCGTCGCCATGCGGGCCGTCGGTCTGCTGCTGGTCAGCGCGCTCATGGTGGTCCCGGTGGCGACCGCACAGCAGATCACCCGCGGGTTCCGGGCCACGATGCTGGCCGCCGTCGGCCTCGGCCTGCTCGTCTCCGGCTTCGGCGTGTGGCTGTCGACCGCGATCGACACCGGGCCCGGGGCCACCGTCGTGCTGCTGGCGATCGCCGGCTTCTTCGCCGTCACCGTCTGCGCCGCGGCCGTGCGTGCCACGCGCGGTGCCCGCAGGCGCCCGGGCGGGCCCCCGGCCGGGTCGCCGGGCGCACCCGGCGCCTCGGGCCCTCTCGACCTCGCCGGCGACGCGCATGCCGGGGCCTGACAGCTACGAGGCGGCCGGCGAGCTGCTGCGGGCGCTGTCGGCACCGCTACGAATCCGGATCGTCACCGAGCTCGCCGGCGGCCCCCGCTGCGTGCACGAGCTGGTCGAGATGCTCGGCGCGCCGCAGCCCCTCGTCTCGCAGCACCTTCGCGTCCTGCGCGGCGCCGGCGTGGTGCGCGGGGCACGCCGGGGCCGGGAGATCGCATACACTTTGATCGATGAGCACGTCGCGCACATCGTCGCGGACGCGGTGAGCCACGTCGGCGAGGACCGTTAGCGGAGCCGGTCCGGAGCCGGTCCAGGACTTAGAACCGGCGGCGCACGTCCTGTGCCGTCGACGGGCCCGGGACCCAGTCGGCGGTCCAGGCACCGGCGGGGGGCGGCGGCACGATGCCGTCCTCGAGGGAGCGGTAGCGCCCCCGCAGGACGCGCTTGGCCGCGGACGCCTCGACGGCGTCGGCGTTGTCCCACAGCTCGCGGAAGAACGCCTCGGCCCGCAGCGTCGCCTGCCGGCAGAACAGGTCGGCAAGCTCCACGCCCTCCGGGCGCTCCGCTCGCTCGGCGCGGGCCTTCACGCACGCCGCGGACATCGCGAACAGCTCCGCCCCGATGTCCACGACCCGGCCGAGGAAGCCCTGCTTGTGCTCGAGCTTGCCCTGCCAGCGGGCCATCGCGTAGAAGGTCTCGCGGGCGAGCCGGCGCGAGGCGCGCTCGACGTAGCGCAGGTGCCCGGCGAGCGGCCCGAACTCTCCGTAGCCGCCCGGCAGCTGCCCCTTGCCGGCCACGAGCGTCGGCAGCCACTTCGCGTAGAAGCCGCCGGCCCGCCCGGCCGCCTTCGCCTTGCGCCCGAGGCCGGCCTCGGGGTCGATGAGGTCCCCGGCGACGGACAGGTGCGCGTCGACGGCCTCGCGGGCGATGGCCAGGTGCATGATCTCGGTCGAGCCCTCGAAGATGCGGTTGATCCGCAGGTCGCGCAGCATCTGCTCGGCCGGGATCGCGCGCTCGCCGCGGGCGGCGAGCGAGTCGGCGGTCTCGTAGCCGCGCCCGCCCCGGATCTGCACCAGGTCGTCGGCGATCCTCCAGGCCAGCTCGGTGGCGTAGAGCTTGGCCAGCGCCGCCTCGATGCGGATGTCGTTGCGGTTGTCGTCGGCCAGGCGGCAGGAGACCTCCAGCATCGCCTCCATGCCGTACGTCGACCCGGCCATGAACGCGATCTTCTTCTCGATCGCCTCGTAGGCGCCGATCGGCCGGCCCATCTGCACCCGCTCGGCGGCCCACTCGCGCGCCACGCCGAGGCACCACTTGCCGGCCCCGACGCACATCGCGGGCAGCGACAGCCGCCCCGTGTTGAGCGTGCTCAGCGCGATGCGCAGGCCGTGGCCCTCCCCGCCGATGACGTTCGCGGCCGGCACCCGCACGTCGTGGAAGCGGGTGACGGAGTTCTCCAGGCCGCGCAGCCCCATGAACGCGTTGCGCCGCTCGACCGTCACGCCGGGCGCGTCGCCCTCGACCACGAGCGCGGTGATGCCGCCGCGGTGCCCCTCGCTCTTGGGCACCAGCGCCATGACCACGAACAGCGTGGCCAGGGTGCCGTTGGTCGCCCACAGCTTGACGCCGTTGAGCAGATAGTCACCCTCCGGCGTCGGCACCGCCGAGGTGCGCAGATCCGCCGGATAGGAGCCCACCTCGGGCTCGGTGAGCAGGAACGCCGACACCTCGCCGCCGGCCAGCCGGGGCAGGAAGCGCTGTTTCTGCTCGTCGGTGCCGACCAGCTTGAGCGGCTGCGGCACGCCGATGGACTGGTGCGCCGACAGCAGCGCGCCGACGGACGGGTTGACCGAGCCGGTGAGCATGAGCGCGCGGCAGTAGTCGAGATTGGTCAGGCCGAGCCCGCCGTACTTCTCGTCGATCTTCATCCCGAAGGCGCCCAGCTCGCCGAGCGAGCGCAGGACCTCGTCCGGGATGCGCGCGTCGCGCTCGATCTGCTGGCCGTCGACCTCGGCGGACAGGTACGCGGCGAGCTTCGCGTGGAACTCGGCGCCGCGGGCCTCGGCGGCCGGGTCGAGCTCCGGCAGCGGGTCGATGAGATCGAGGCGCAACCGGCCGAGGAAGAGCTCCTTGCCGAAGCTGGGCTTCCTCCACTCGGTCTCGCGGGTCTCCTCGATGACCTTGCGCGCTTCCCGCTCCGCGCGCACCGACGTGGAAACCATGGCCACCCCCAGCTAGACGTCCTAGGTGTAGGTGTTGAGCAACCTACGGCCAGGTTATTACCCACGGGTAGCGTTCGCCATGCCTCAGGCGAGGCAGCGGGCGAGGATCGCCGCGGCGACCTCAGATGGCGCCTGATCGGGGATCCAGTGACTGATCCCCGCAAGCGGGACGAACCGGTAGTCCGCGTCCACGTACTCGGCGCAGGTGCGGGCGGCCGTGGCGCCGATGGCCCGGTCGCCGTCGCTCCACACGTACGTGGTGGGCACCCGCGCCGGGCCCAGCCCGACGAGGTCGAGCGGGCTCATCGCGCGGTACCAGTTCAGCGCCCCGGTCAGCGCGCCGGGCTCCAGCATGGGCCGCACGTAGGCGTCGACGCCGGCCGCGTCCAGCCCGGACCCGTCGAAGATCCGCCGCAGCCGCCGCGCGTCGTCCTCCAGCAGCAGTTCCTCCGCCCGGCCCACCTCGCGAAACACCTTGATGTAGGCGGAGCGCTCGCGCTGGTCGGGGTCGGTGGCGTAGGCGTGGGCGCTGGCGTGCGGGTGCGGCACCGAGACCGCGGTCAGCGTGCGGACCCGCTCCGCATGGCGGATCGCCAGATGCCAGGCGCAGATCGCGCCCCAGTCGTGGCCGACGAGGTGTACCGAGGGCAGGCCCAGCTCGTCGAGGACGGCCACGGCGTCCAGGGCACACTCGGCGATCCGGTAGGCCTCGGCCCCCTCGGGACGGGCGCCGGGTGACACGCCCCGCTGGTCGAGGGCATATGTGCGCAGGCCGGCGGCGTGCAGCGCCGGGGTGACGGCCGCCCACTCGCCGCTGTGCTGGGGGAAGCCATGCAGCAGCAGCACCGGGTCCCCGTCCGCCGGCCCACCGTCCACCACGTCGAACGTCAGCGAGCGCGCCGTGATTTTCATGACCAGAGACTAGGGGTCAACAACGTTCACTGTTACCGTCGGGAAACAACTTCACATCCGGCAGGGGAGCGCACAGCGCTGAGAGTGCGGCCGCCACGCGGCGCCGCAGACCCTCGAACCTGATCTGGGTAATGCCAGCGCAGGGAGCTCGGTCACCTCACGCAAGCCGCCACGTCCGTCCGTTCATCGGGTGGTCGTGGCGTCGCGTCTCCTTCTGGTTCACCCCCGAACTAGGAGGTACTACATGCAGACCCGTTGGCGCACCGTCGACATCGTCGTCGCGTCGATCATCGCCGTGGCCTTCGCGGCGGTCTTCTACGCGTGGAACAACGTGTGGACCGCGCTGGAGAGCAGCTTCGCGCTGCCGTGGCGCGCCGTGATCTACGGCGTGTGGCTGGTCCCTGCGGTGCTCGGCCCGCTGGTCATCCGCAAGCCCGGCGCCGGGCTCTACACCGAGATCGTCGCCGCGACCGTCTCGGCGCTGTTCGGCTCGGCCTGGGGCCTCACGGTGGTGGTGTCCGGCCTGGTGCAGGGCATCGGCGGCGAGTTCGGCTTCGCGGCTACCGGCTACCGCGGGTACCGGCTGGGCAACGCCCTGGTCGCGGGCGGCCTGGCCGGCCTCGGCGCGGCGGTGTTCGACCTGAGCGTCTACTACGGCGACGCCTTCACCGCCGGGCAGAAGTGGACCTACGCCGCGATCGTCGTGGTCAGCGGCGCGGTGATCGCCGGCGCCGGGAGCTGGGCCCTGCAGCGCGCCCTGTCGAAGACCGGCGTGCTGGACCGTTTCCCCTCCGGCCGCGAGCGGGTCGCGGTCTGAGCACCGTCGAGTTCCGCGGGTTCGGGTGGCGGCACGCCGGCCGCAAGGCCTGGGCGGTCCGCCACCTCGACCTGCGCATCGAGCACGGCGAGCGGGTGCTGCTGCAGGGCGCCTCGGGTGCGGGCAAGTCCACCGTGCTCGCCGCGATGGCCGGCCTGCTCGCCGAGGACTCCGGCGAGCAGGAGGGCGAGATCCTCGTCGACGGCCGCCCCGCCCAGCAGCGGCGCGGCGAGACCGGCATCGTGTTCCAGGACCCGCAGACCCAGCTGGTCATGAGCCGGGCCGGCGACGACGTCGCGTTCGGCCTGGAGAACCGGGGCGTGCCGCGCGCGGAGATCTGGCCCCGGGTCGACGCGGCCCTGGCGGCGGTGGGCTTCCCGTACGGCCGCGACCGCGGCACCGCCGCCCTGTCCGGCGGCGAGCAGCAGCGGCTGGCCATCGCCGGGGTCATCGCGCTGCGCCCCGGGTTGCTGCTGCTCGACGAGCCGACCGCCAACCTCGACCCGGAGGGCGCGCAGCTGGTGCGCACCGCCATCGCCAAGGCGCTGCAGGACCTCGACGCGACGATGGTGCTCGTCGAGCACCGGGTCGACGAGGCGCTGCCGCTGGTCGACCGGACGATCGTCATCGGCGAGGACCCCGGCGCGGTGTGGACGCCGGCCGCGCCCGGGTCGTTGCCGATGCCGGCCCGCAAGGCCCCGGGGCCGCCCGGCGAGGCGCTGCTCACCGCCGAGGCGCTGGGGCTGGCGCACACCGACAAGACGATCGACGAGGTCGTACTGCGGGGAGAGGCCCTCGCCGTCGAGGGCCCCAACGGCGCCGGCAAGACCACCCTCGCGCTGCTGCTCGGCGGGCTGACCCGGCCCACCCGCGGCCGGGTCGTGGCCGCGCCGTCGCTCGCCGGCCCGGACGCCGGACGGCCGCCGCACCGTTGGCGGGCGGCCCGGCTGGCCGGGCGGATCGGCTCGGTGTTCCAGAACCCGGAGCACCAGTTCGTGACCGATACCGTGCGGGCCGAGCTCGCGCTGGGCGGCGCGTCCCCGGCCACCGTCGACGAGCTGCTGTCCCGCCTCTACCTGGACCGGCTGGCGCTGGCCAACCCGTTCACCCTCTCCGGCGGCGAGCAGCGCCGGCTCAGCGTGGCGACCGCGCTGGCGGCGGCGCCGCGGGTGCTGGTGCTCGACGAGCCGACGTTCGGCCAGGACCTGCGCACCTGGCGCGAGCTGGTCACCCTGCTGGCCGACCTGCGCGACGAGGGGCGGGCGCTGGTGCTGGTCACCCACGACCCGCAGCTCGTCGCCGTGATCGGCGACCGGCGGCTGGAGCTCACCCGGTGAGCACCTGGCTGGGCCGGCGCGACGCCACCGCGAAGCTGCTCGCCGCGCTGCTGGTCACCGCGGCGGTGGTGAGCACCCTCGACCCCGTCGCGTCGCTGACCGTGATCGGGGCGCTGCTGGCGGCGCTGCCGCTGACCGGCGTCTCCCCCGCCGCCCTGCTGCGGCGCGGCTGGCCGATCCTCGCCTCCGCGGCCGGCATCTTCGTCTTCACCGTGCTGCTCGGCGCGCGGGACTCTCCGGTCCTCGCCCACCTCAGTCTCGGCGGTGCGGGCCTCGACGTGCGCGAGAACGCCGTCGGATACGCGCTGCGCCTGCTCGCCATCGGACTGCCCGGGTTCGTGGTGTTCGCCACGATCGACCCGACCGACCTGGCCGACTCGCTCGTGGCGCACCTGCGGGTCTCGCCGCGCTTCGCGATCGGCGCGCTGGCCGCGCTGCGACTGGCGCCGCTGCTGGCCGACGAGTACCGGCTGATCCGGCTGGCGCGGCGGGCCCGCGGTACCAGGGCCGGGCTCTTCTCCACGCTCTTCGGGCTCCTGGTCGCCGCCATCCGGCGGGGCATCCGGCTGGCGACGGCGATGGAGGCGCGCGGGTTCGACCGGGGCGGCGCGCGCACCATCGCCCGGGAAACGCATTTCGGCTGGTCGGACGTATCGGTGATAGTCGCTGGCCTGGCGCTCGCGGCCGCCGTGATCGTGCTGAAGTTCGCCGGGACATAGGCGTATCGCTACCTGTTGTTCGGAATCAGCGTCGAGATTCGCCCATGAGGACCATCAACCCGAAACGGAGCCTCCATGGGCCACGGCCACCACCACCATCACCACGAGGACATGCCGCAGGCCGCCGGCGACGTGCCCGCGGTGCTCGACGCGTCGATCCCGGACGGCGAGCTCTCCCCCGCCGACGTCTCCCGCCGCGGCTTCCTGCGCCGCGCCGGCCTGCTGGGCGCGGCCGCCGCCGCGGGCGGCGCGCTGACCAACGCCGGCACCGCCCACGCCCACGGCGGCGACGATCACGACTTCGACGGCCGGGACCGCCACGGGCACGGCCGCCCGACGTTCAACAACTACAAGTGGCTCGCCGGCGACCACCACATCCACACCCAGTACAGCAGCGACGGCATGTACCGCCCGGACGACCACGTCAAGCACGCGTCCGCCTACGGCCTGGACTGGATGGTCATCACCGACCACGGCAGCGTCAACCACGCCAAGATCGGCGTGGAGCGGGTCAACCCGCAGATCCGCGCGGCCCGCGAAGAGTACAAGGACATGCTCGTCTTCCAGGGCCTGGAGTGGAACATCCCGGCCGCGGAGCACGGCACCGTCTTCGTGCACCCGGGCGCCAACGAGGTCGCGGTGCTCAAGGAGTTCGAGAACTCCTTCGACGGCAGCGCCGTCGGCGCGGTGAACCCTGGCCTGGTCACCGAGGCCCTGGCCATCGCCGGCGTCAAGTTCCTCGGCGACCAGGTCACCAAGCGGCGGGTCCAGGACGCGCTGTTCCTGGCCAACCACCCGGCCCGCAACGGCATCGACTCGCCGCACGAGATCCGCGGCTGGCGCGACGCCAACCCGAAGATCGCGATCGGCTTCGAGGGAGCCCCGGGTCACCAGGCCGCCGGCTTCCCCAAGCCCAACGGCCAGGGTGACGCCCGCGGCTACTACGGCAACTCCCCGAACGCGGCCTCGTTCCCCGGCTACCCGCTGGAGAGCTACCGCACCTGGGGCGGCTTCGACTGGATGACCTCGACCGTCGGCGGGCTCTGGGACAGCCTGCTGGCCGAGGGCAAGGCCTGGTGGATCTCCGCCAACTCGGACTCGCACGTCGTGTACGAGGAGACGGCGAAGCGGCCCGCCAACACCGACTTCAACACCAACGGGTTCCACTCGGACCCGGTGTACGGGCAGCCGACCAACCTCAGCGCCGGCGACTTCTGGCCGGGCTTCTACAGCCGGACCCACGTCGGCGCGAAGAACTTCAGCTACCAGGCGGTCATGGACGCCCTGCGGGCCGGGCGCGTCTGGGTCGACCACGGCGGCCTGATCAGCGGCCTCGACGTGCAGGTGCGCGCCAAGGGCACCCCGTTCGGCGTCACCCTCGGCGACTCGCTGGTGGTGCGCCGCGGCCAGAGCGCCGAGCTGGTCATCAGGATCAACCTGGCCAACAAGGCGAACTGGGCGAACTTCGTGCCGACCCTGGCCCGCGTCGACGTCATCCGGGGCGAGGTCACCGGCCCGGTCGCCGACCAGGACTCCTTCACCGCCCCGAACACCAAGGTCGTGAAGAGCTTCGAGGTCAACAAGTCGACCGGCACCGTGTCGTTCACCTACGACCTCGGCCCGGCCGACAAGCCGTTCTACGTCCGCCTGCGCGGCACCGACGGCAACCGCACCGCCCCCGGCTACCTCGGCGCGGCGATCGACCCGGCCGGCCCGGCGATCGACGTGCTCGGCGACGCCGACCCGTGGAAGGACCTCTGGTTCTACGCGAACCCGATCTGGGTCTTCCCGCGGTAATGCGCTTCCCCGACGTCCAGGCGGCCGACCACCACATCCTGACGGCCGGCCGCCCCGCGTTCACGTACTTCGACGGCGGCCAGGTCGCCGTCGGCGCCGAGGCGGACACGCCCCCGGAGGGGGCTCGTCAGGTGCTGTTCGAGGGCGCGGAGCGGCTCACGGGCACGGTCGCGGTCTCGGCCATCGTGGCCGGGTCGGCGATCGAGAAGGTCGTGGTCCTAGGGGGCATGACGGCGGTCGCGGAGATGCTCGTCGACACGCGGGACTTCGTCCGGCCGATCTGGCGCGCCGGCGTGCTCACGCTGGTCTGCCAGTTCGCCCGCAACGGGGTGCTCGTGCCGTTCGAGCCGCCGAACAACCGGCCCTGCTGCGCCGATCACTGATTCCCGCACACGGGGCCCGCCGAGGTTTCGGCGGGCCCCGACTAGTCTCGGCGTGAGGTGCTCATCGCCCTCGGCGACATCGCGAAGGACGACGACTGGATGCTGCAGCGCTACGACGAACGCAACGCTGACCTGCGGTACTGGGTGAACGGCACGCTGCGCCACCGCGACGAGCCCGGCATCTCGCCGTTCGACTCGGTGGTGCAGGGCGGCGACGCGGTCTGGGAGGGGCTGCGCCTCTACGACGGCGGCGTCTACGGCCTGTACGAGCACCTGGCCCGGCTGCGCCGCTCGGCGACGGCGCTGGGCTTCGCCGGCGTCCCCGGCGACGCGGAGATCATCGCCGCGCTGCGCGAGACGCTGGCCGCCAACGACATGCGCGACGGCGTGCACGTCCGGCTCACGGTGACGCGCGGCGTGAAGATCACCAGCGGCATGGACCCGCGCCTCAACCGGCAGGGTTGCACGCTGATCGTGCTGGCCGAGTTCAAGGCGCCGGTCTACGACACCGAGGGCCTGACGCTGGTCACCAGCAGCGTGCGCCGCCCCGGCCCGGACGTGCTCGACCCGCGCATCCACCACAACAACCTGCTCAACTCGATCCTGGCCAAGATGGAGGCCAACGTCGCCGGCGCCGACGACGCGATGATGCTCGACGCCCGCGGCTTCGTGGCCGAGACCAACGCCACCCACCTGTTCGCGGTCGCCGGCGGCGCGTTGCTCACGCCGCGGGCGGTGGCGTGCCCGGAGGGCATCACGCGCGACACGGTGCTGCGGATCGCGCCGCTGCCGGCCGAGGTGCGCGACCTGGCGCAGGTCGAGATGTACACGGCCGACGAGGTGTTCTGCACCGGCACGATGGGCGAGATCGCGGGCGTGGTGGCGATCGACGGCCGCCCGATCGGCGACGGCGAGGTGGGGCCGGTGACCCGGCGGATCGCCGAACTCTACCGCGAGCACGCCCGCGCCAATGCCGTCCGAGTCTGAGTTCGAGCGGCTCGTCGCCCCGCTGCGCGGGGAACTGCACGAGCACTGCTACCGGATGCTCGGCTCCGTGCACGACGCCGACGACGCCGTGCAGGAGACCCTGGTCCGGGCCTGGCGCCACCGCGACGGCATCCCGGGCGGCGCGGCGCGCCCCTGGCTGTTCACCATCGCCACCAACCGCTGCCTCACGATGCTGCGCCGCCGCCGGCGCCGGGAGCTGCCGGCCGACCTGGAGCCGGAGCCGGGCGCGGTACCGGACGCCGAGGTGGCCTGGCCGGAGCCCTACCCGGAGGCGCGGGTGGTGGCCCACGAGGGCATGGCGCTCGCGTTCGTCGCCGCCCTGCAGCACCTGCCGGCCCGGCAGCGGGCGGTCCTGCTGCTGCGCCACCTCCTCGGCTTCAGCGCCGCGGAGACCGCCGGCATTCTCGGCACCTCCCCCGCCGCGGTCAACAGTGCCCTGCAGCGCGCCCGGGCCCGGCTCGACGCCCGCCTCCCCGCTACCGCGCCGGCGCCGGACGCGCAGGTGCGCGAGCGGGCGGAGCGCTACGCCGCCGCCTGGGAGGCGGGGGACGTCGACGGGATCGTGGCGATGCTGGCCGACGACGCCCGCTACTCGATGCCGCCGCTGCCGGCCTGGTTCTCCGGCCGCGAACGAATCCGCGAGTTTCTGCTGGCCGGGCCGCTGGACGGGCACCGCTGGCGGTTCCTGCCCACGACCGCGAACGGCCAGGTCGCGTTCGGCACCTACCGCCTCGACGCGGACGGCGGCGCCTTCCGGCCGGCGGGCCTGGACGTGCTGCGCTTCGCCGGCACGGCCGTCGCCGAGGTCGTCTCGTTTCTCGACGCGGATCTCACCGATTTCGGCCTGCCCGATGAGTTGCCGCCCTCTGCGGGGTTGTAGCGGTGACGGAACCGTTCACCCGCAGGAGGAGAGCATGGACGACGAGGGCGAGATCCGCGAGCTGCACGCGCGCTGGTTCGCGGCCGGCGCGCGCAAGGACCTCGACGCGCTGATGGCGCCGATCGCCGCGGACGTGGTGTCCTACGAGCACGTGGCGCCGCTGGAGTACGTCGGAATCGACGCGGTCCGCGAGGTGTGCCGGCAGGGGCTGGAGGCGTCGGACAACACCGTCACCTGGGAGGTACCCGACCTGCGGGTCGTCGTGGACGGCGACCTCGCGGTCGGCTGGGGCCTGAATCGGATCCGGGTGCCGCGACCGGACGGCTCGACGACGGAGTACCGCTCCCGCGGCACCCGGGTGTTCCGGCGGACCGGCGGCGAGTGGAAGCTGGTCCACCAGCACCTTTCGTTCCCGCAGGGCTGAGCTTGAGGGGCCCTCAAGGGCGCAGCCGGTGGGCGGCGAGCTCCGCGTAGAGCGGGGCGGCCCGCTCCACCAGCGGCGCGAGGTGCGGCGGGACGTCCGGCGTGGCCGGGTCGTAGGGTGCGAAGCCGGTCGAGCGCTCGACCGCGGCGTACCAGTGCGGCGCCCACACCCCGTCGGTCTCCCGCCGCCCGGCCGGCCACGACAGCATCCGCGGGTCCCATGGGACGCCCAGCGCGCCGCACAGCGCGGCCAGCGTGCCCGCCGGGTCGCGCAGGACGTCGGCGGCGTCGACGACCGGGCCGCCGTGCGCGCGGAAGATCTCGACCTGCCGCCGATACCCGAGATCATCCAGCGTCGGCGCGCCGCGCACCTTCGCGTAGGAGGCGACCACGTGCGCCGGATCGCGAATCAGATACGCGTTGCGGACCTCACCGAGCCACTCCCGGCCGATCATGGGCAGCAGGTGGTGGGTCATGTGCTTCTGGTAGTAGACGGCGGCCCCCACCGGTGCGAGGAGCCCGGCGACCGCGTCCTGCCACCGCCGTGGCTGCGCGGCCAGGATCTCCTCCCGGCCCGGGTGCTCGAGGCCGGTCTCGGCGAGGTAGTGGGCGTAGAGCGGCTCGTCGACCACGACCGTGTCCGGGCGCGCGCCGAAGCTGCGCATCATAGCCGTCGAGATGTTGCGGGGACCGGACCACATCGCGACACGCACCGTCATGGCCCACGAGGGTAACCGACGCCCCGTTCCACCCGTTTTACTCGCGTATAGCGCGAAATCCTGGCGCGCGTCGATGCGATCCACTCGGCGTTGCGGCGCTTACTGTCAAGGGCGGAGCCCTGCAGAGCGTCCGCCCCGCCACCAGGCTTTCTGGAAACCGACGACGGATCGATGCTGTTCGGGAAGAGGGGGGCCGGCCGATGGACCTGCTGATCGACGTGCGGGTGGCGAGGCGAGATTCGACCGCGACGCTGGATCGCACGGTACGGCTGCGGGCCGACCCGGGCAACGGGGTCGCCGACCTGATCACCGAGCTGCTGGGGCTGCTCGACCCAGCCGAACGCCCGCAGCAGACCAGCTGGGCCTGGCTGTTGCGCACCGGCCGCCGGCTCGACCCGCGCCGCCCGCTCGGCGACCAGGACCTGCGCTGCGGGGACACGATCCTGCTGGCCCCGCCGGACATCGCCTGGTCCGGGTCGGTCCTCGGGAAGCCCGGCGAGCCGGACCGGATGCCGCGACCGGAGCGCACGTCGCGCCCGCACCGCTTCGAGCTGCTCGTCGTGGCCGGGCCGGACGCCGGGATCTGGCTCCCGCTGCCGCCCGGCGAGTTCGTCATCGGCACCGACGGCGCGAGCGACCTGGTCCTCACCGACCCCACCGCCGGGCGGCGCCACCTGCACCTGGGCATCGGCAGTCACGAGGCGGCCGCGACCGACCTGCGCTCGCCCGGCGGCACCCGGCTGGACGGCGAGCCGCTGACGGGCACCGCGACGCTGACCAGCGGCCAGCTGCTGCGCCTCGGGGCCACGGTGGTCACGGTCGAGGAGGTGCCGGCGGACCCGCCGGCGCCGAAGGGGCCCCCGCCGGCGGTGTGGCTTCCCGTGGTACCGCAGCCGCCCAAACGCCGCCGCCTGACGCTGCGCCGCCGTGGGGCCGACCCGGCCGCCGAGTTCGCGGCGGCGATGGACCGCGCCGAGGCCGATGCGGCGGTCAAGCACCGGGCGGTGGTCCAGGCGCGGCGGGCCGAGGCACCCAGCGTCGCCCACCTGGCGCGGGCCGCGACCCGGCAGGAGAAGCCGGCCCGCCGCCCCGACGACCGGGACTTCCTCACGCTGCGCGTCGCCACCGCCGACCAGCCCAGCCGGCTGCGCTTCGAGCAGGCGCCGACGACCGGCGACTTCGACCCCGCCCACACCGAGCGGATCGGCGCGCTGCGGCAGCGGTACGCGATCGACCCCGACGTCCCCATCGAGGCGGACCTGCGATCGCTGGGCGCGCTCGGTGCGACCGGCCCGGCCGAGGATCGCCGCGCGGTGCTGCGCTCGTGGGTCGTACAGCTGGCGACCCTCGTCGGCCCGAACGACCTGGCGCTCGTGGTGCTCACCACGCCGGACGAGGCCGAGCACTGGACGTGGACGGGCTGGTTGCCGCACACCCGCACGCTGACCGCCGCGTTCTCGCCGGGCGCCCGCACGGTCGCCGCGCGGGAGGACGACCGGCGCCGGGTGCTCGCGCTGGTCGAGGCGCTGCTGCGGCAGCGGCGGCTGGGCCGGCACGCGATCGCCGAGCAGTTCACGCCGCACGTGGTGGTGGTGCTTCCGGACCCCGATTCGGTACCGCCAGCCGCGCTGGCCCGCCTGGTCGAGGACGGGCCGAGGGGCGGGATCAGCCTGCTGACCTGCGCCGAATCCGCACTGGCGCTGCCCGCCGGGGTGGTGGCCCTGGACGGCGAGGGCATCGGCGCGGCGGTCGCCGACCGGGTCGCGCACGCCCTGGCCGCCACCCGTGATGCGGCCGGCGGGGCGGCCCCGCGGATCGCGCCGCTGGGTGAGGTGCTCAAGCTCGGCGGGGAGCCGTCGCCGAGCGCGATCGTGAAGCGCTGGGTCCCGTCGACCCGCGACCGTGGCCTGGCCGCGCCGATCGGGCTCGGCGGCACCGGCCCGGTCGTGGTGGACCTGCGCCGCGACGGCCCGAACGGCATCATCGCCGGCGCCCCCGGCTCCGGCCGCTCCTGGCTGCTGCGCTCCTACCTGACCGCGCTGGCGGCGACGTACCCGGCGAACCGCCTCACGTTCGTGCTCGTCGACACCGGCGGCGCCACGTTCGCCGAGTGCGCCGACCTGCCGCACACGGTCGGGGTGTTCACCGGTGACGACGCGTACCAGGCCCGGCGGGTGCTGGTCTCTCTCGGCGCCGAGGTGCGCCGCCGGGAGGCGATCCTGCGCCGGCACGCGGTCAAGGACATCGCCGAGATGGAGCGGCGGCACCCGGCCGCGGCCCCGGCCAACCTGCTCATCGTCGTCGCGGAGCTCACCGCGACGCCGGCCGATTTCGTGACCGGCCTGCGCGACCTGGCCCGGCGCGGGCGCCCGGCCGGGGTACACCTGCTGCTGTCCACGGCGCACCCGCACGGCGCACTCGACGACGACCTGCGCGCGGAGGCGCCGCTGCGCATCGCGCTGCGCGTCGAGGAGGAGCAGGACAGCCTCGAGGTCCTCGAGCACCCGGACGCCGCCCACCTCTCGCCGCTGCTGCCGGGCCGGGCGTTCGTCCGCGTCGGCGCCGCCGACCCGGAGGCGGTCCAGGTCGCCTACGGCGGTGCCCGCTCGCCCGGGGAACGCTCCGGCGGCCCGACGATCGTGACGGAGTGGCGCTTCGAGTCCGGCCTGCACACCCCGCCCCTGCCCACCGCATCCGCCGCCGCCCTCGCTGCGACGGCGGGTGCCGCACCGCCGGCCGGCGGCCCGGGCAACGTGGCCGGCGCCGCGAGGGGCACCGCCGAGCACGGCGCCGCCGCGGCCGCCCGGCGCGACGACGGCGAGGTCACCGACCTGCGGCGGCTCATCGCGGCGATCACCGCGGCGCACCGTGAGGCCCGCGTGCCGGACCAGCCGCGAGCCTGGCAGCTGCCGCTGCACGCCACGTACGACATTTCCGATATCGCCGACTTCGCCGGGTCGCCGGGGCACTCCGGGCGGGACACCGAGCACGGCGCGCGGGCGCTCGGGGCCCGCGCGGCGTTCGCGGCCCCGATCGGGATGGTCGACCTGCCCAGCTCGCAGTCGGTGCACGTGTGGCCGCTCGACCTCGACGAGCTCGGGCACCTGCTGGTGTACGGCCCGACCGGCGCCGGCAAGTCGACGCTGCTGGACACGGTCGCGGCGTCGTTCGGACGGCTCTTCGACGCGGCGGCGCTGCGGGTCTGCCGGGTCGACGCCGCCGACGTGTCTGCCGCCTTGGCGCTGCTGGGCACGATCGGGGAGCTGGTCGCCGAGCGGGCCGCGCTGGACGAGCACCATGGCGCCCGGGTGCTGGTGCTCGTCGACGGCCACGACCCGCTGCTCAACGACGCGCTGACCGCGGTGGCGGCGGGCGGCAAGGCCGTCGGCGTGCACCTGGTGCTCGCCACCGAGCAGCGCAGCGCCGTGCCGACGTCGCTGTCGCGGCTGATGCCGGGCCGGATCGTGCTGCGCTCCGCCGGCCGCGGGCTGGTCGAGGGTACCGTCGAGATCCAGGTCGCCACCGCGGCCGCCGTGAAGGTCACAGCTCCTTCACAGCGCCCCCGCCAGTTGCAACTGGAAGTCTGAGTACCCTGAAACATCGTGCAGACCTCTGGTGATTATCGTGCGGGCTTCGCCTGCTTCGTCGGCCGTCCCAACGCTGGCAAGTCGACGCTGACCAACGCGATCGTCGGGCAGAAGATCGCCATCACCTCGCCGAAGCCGCAGACCACCCGGCACACGGTGCGCGGGGTCGTGCACCGGCCGGACTCGCAGCTGGTGCTGGTCGACACGCCGGGGCTGCACCGGCCGCGCACGCTGCTCGGCGAGCGCCTCAACGACCTGGTCCGCTCGACCTGGAGCGAGGTCGACGTGATCGGCCTGTGCCTGCCGGCGGACGAGGAGATCGGCCGCGGCGACCGGTTCATCAGCGGCGAGATCGCCGAGCTCAAGGCGACCCTGGTCGCGGTGCTGACGAAGACCGACCTGGTCGACAAGGGCACCCTGGCCAGGCGCCTGCTGGCGGTGCAGGAGCTGGGCGAGTTCGCCGACATCGTGCCGGTCAGCGCCGTGGCGGGCGAGCAGTTGCACACGCTCGTCGACGTCATGATCGGGCACCTGCCGCGCTCGCCGCAGCTCTACCCGGACGGCATGCTCACCGACGAGCCCGAGCAGGTGCTGATGGCGGAGCTCATCCGCGAGGCCGCCCTGGACGGGGTGCGCGATGAGCTGCCGCACTCGATCGCCGTGCTGGTCGAGGAGGTACTGCCCGAGGAGGGCCTCACCCGCGTCTACGCCGACATCTACGTGGAGCGCCCGAGCCAGAAGGCGATCGTGATCGGCCACCGGGCGAGCCGGCTCAAGGAGGTCGGCACCCGGGCGCGCCGCGAGATCGAGGACCTGCTCGGCGTCCGCGTGTACCTCGACCTGCACGTGCGGGTGGCCAAGGACTGGCAGCGCGACCCGAAGCAGCTGCGCCGCCTGGGGTTCTGACATGGCTGGTCCGGAGCGCAGCGGAGGAGCCAGCCATCAGCAGGCTCAGTCTGGACGTCGTGGCGACGCGGAGCGAAGCGGAGCGTCGTCGTGACGGGCTCAGGCTTCCGCGGGAAGCTCTACCGGGACGACGCAGTGGTGCTGCGGGTGCAGAAGCTGGGCGAGTCCGACCGGATCATCACGCTGTTCACGCGCCACCACGGCCGCATCCGGGCGGTCGCGAAGGGGGTGCGCCGCACCACATCCAAGTTCGGGGGTCGGCTGGAGCCGTTCGGCCACGTCGACGTGCAGTTGCTGGAGGGCCGGACCCTCGACGTGATCAGCCAGGTGGAGGGCGTCGACCTGTTCGGGCGGCGGTTCCTGGAGGACTATTCGCGGTACACCCTGGCCAGCGCCATCGCCGAGACGGCGGAGCGGCTCACGCCGATCGAGCAGGAGCCGGCGCTGCGGCTGTTCCAGCTGACGCTGGGCGCCCTGCGCGCGCTGGCCGTCGCCGAGCACGCCGGCAGCCTGGTGCTGGACGCCTACCTGCTGCGCGCGATGACCGTGGCCGGCTGGGCGCCTGCGCTGCGGGAGTGCGCGGTGTGCGGCACCCCGGGCCCGCATCGGGGCTTCTCCGTGCCGGCCGGCGGCGCGGTCTGCCCCGACTGCCGTCCGCCCGGGGCCGCGCACCCGGCACCGGCGACGATCGAGCTGATGTCGGCGCTCGCCGAGGGCGACTGGACGGTCGCCGACGCCGCCCCGACGGTGCACCAGCGCGAGGCGAGCGGCCTGGTCGCCGCGCATCTGCAGTGGCACCTGGAGCGCGCACTACGCTCGCTCCCGCTGGTCGACCGCGACGACCGGCCCCCTCGACCACTTCGAAAGGAAAGCTCGTGAGCAGGGAAAGGGACTTCCGCCCGCCGTCGCCACACCCCAGCGGTGCCCGCCCGCCGGCGCTGCCGAAGGAGACCGTGCCGCAGCACGTGGCGATCATCATGGACGGCAACGGCCGCTGGGCGAAGCAGCGCGGCCTGCCGCGCACCGCCGGGCACACGGCGGGCGAGGCGGCCCTGTTCGACGTGATCGAGGGGGCGCTCGAGCTCGGCGTGAAGTACGTCAGCGCCTACGCCTTCTCCACCGAGAACTGGAAGCGCTCCCCGGACGAGGTCCGCTTCCTCATGAACTTCAACCGCGAGACGATCCACCGCCGCCGCGACGAGTTCCACGAGATGGGCATCCGGGTCCGCTGGGCGGGCCGCCGGCCTCGGCTGTGGCGCTCGGTCATCAACGAGCTCGAGTACGCCGAGCAGCTCACCCGGCACAACGACAAGCTGACGTTCACGATGTGCGTCAACTACGGCGGCCGCGCGGAGGTCGCCGACGCGGCGGCGCGCATCGCCGCGGAGGTGGCCGCCGGCCGCCTCAAGGCGGACCGCATCTCGGAGAAGACCTTCGCCCGGTACCTCGACGAGCCCGACCTGCCGGACGTGGACCTGATGGTCCGCAGCTCCGGCGAGATGCGCACGTCGAACTTCATGATCTGGCAGGCCGCGTACGCGGAGTTCGTGTCGGTCGACGCGCTGTGGCCCGACTTCGACCGCCGCCACCTGTGGTACGCCTGCGAGGTCTACGCCAAGCGCGACCGCCGCTTCGGCGGCGCGATCCCGAACCCGGTCGTCCCGACGCTGACCACCTGATCGCGACCGCCGCTGGCGGGGACCTCACCAGAAATGTCCGGCATCCGGCGGTGCCGGACATTTTCGACTTATCGGGCATTTAGCGCGAACCGGTGGGCCGGAGCGGCGCGGCCAGGCGGGAACAGCCCCGGCGTGCCGGATCGGCATGTTGTAACCGGGCTTCCGCGGGACGCCGGCCAGGCGGAATCCGGGCCCGCCGCAGCCCCGCTTCAGCTGTGAAACGGGGCCTTAGTCGTCGACGGTGGCGAACACCGTGGCGTCGGGGCCGGCCAGGTGGATCGGCGCGGACGGCGACACGTCCCGGACCGCCGCGTGGCCGAGGCCGTCGAGCGTCGAGGCCTCGGTGACCACGGCGGCGGCCTCGAGCTTGGTCGCGCCCGACGAGACCGCCGCCGCGACCGCCAGCTGCAGCGCGGTGACCGAAAGCGACGGCAGCGCGACCGACGCGGCGTTGTACGTGCGGCCGTCGCCGTCGCGGACCGCCGCACCCTCGACGGCGCCGACGCGGGCGCGCGCCGCGCGGGCAAGGGTCACCAGTTTGGCGTCCTCGGCGGACAGTTCAGGCATCGGCGTGCTGCCTCTCGGTCTCGTGGCTGGTCTGTTCCTCGTCCTCGGGCTCGGCGCGCCGGACGAGCAGGGTCTCGATGCGGTTGCGCCGGCCCGTGGCGCCCTCGGCGACGAGCACGAGGCCGCCGACGACCGCGGTCGCGCCGGGGATCGGGACCCGGCCGAGGGCCTGGGCGAGCAGGCCGGCCACGGTCTCGACCTCGTCGGCGGGCAGTTCCACGCCGAACAGCTCGCCGAGGTCCTCGATCGGCAGCCGGCTGGTGACCCGCACGGCGCCGTCGGGCAGTTCCTCGACCGGCGGGCGCTCGGCGACGTCGTACTCGTCGGTGATCTCCCCGACGATCTCCTCGAGGATGTCCTCGATGGTGACGAGGCCCGCGGTGCCGCCGTACTCGTCGATGATCACGGCGATGTGGGTGCGCGCCGCCTGCATCTCGCGGAGCAGGTCGTCAACCGGCTTGGACTCGGGCACGAACGTGGCGTCGCGCATGACCTGGGCGACCGGCATCTCGCCGGCGCCCGTGTCGTCGCCGGCGGTGCGACGCACGAGGTCCTTGAGGTAGACGATGCCGAGCACGTCGTCGACGTTCTCGCCGACAACGGGGATGCGGGAGAAGCCGCCGCGCATCGCGAGCATGAGAGCCTGGCGGACGGTCTTGTGCGCCTCGATCCAGACCATCTCGGTGCGCGGCACCATCACCTCGCGGGCGATCGTGGTGCCGAGCGAGAACACGGAGTGGATCATGTCGCGCTCGCCATGCTCGACGACGCCGCGCTGCTCGGCCAGGTCGACGAGCTCGCGCAGCTCGATCGTGGTGGCGAACGGGCCTTCGCGGTATCCCTTGCCGGGGGTGACCGCGTTGCCGATGAGGATCAGCAGCCGGGCCAGCGGGCCGAGGGCGGTGCCGAGCCAGCGCACCAGCGGCGCGGCGAACCGGGCCACGTGGTACGCGTGCTGGCGCCCCATGGTGCGAGGCGCGACGCCGACCACGACGAAGCTGACGACGGTCATCGCGCCGGCGGTGATCAGCGCGGCGAGCCAGTCCCGGTCGCCGCCGACCCACGCGGCGGTCTCCAGCGCCACCAGGGTGGTCGCCGTCAGCTCGCACAGCAGGCGCAGCAGCAGGAGCAGGTTGACGTAACGGGCCGGGTCGGCGGCGACGACCTCCAGCGCGGTCGCGCCGGGCCGGCCCTCGCGGGCGAGCTCGTGCGCCCGGGCCGGGGAGACCACGTTGAGGGCGGCGTCGGTCATGGCGAACAGGCCCGCCAGGACAACCAGCCCGGCGGCCGTGGCCAGCAACGTGACGTCGCTCACGACTTCAAGCCTTTCGCCAGCTCTCCAGCAGCCGCCCCTGGAGGCCGAACATCTCGGCCTCCTCCTCCGGCTCCGCGTGGTCATACCCGAGCAGGTGCAGGATGCCGTGGACGGTGAGCAGCGCCAGCTCGTCGATCGTGGCGTGCCCGGCGGTGGCGGCCTGCTTCGAGGCCACCTCCGGGCAGAGCACGATGTCGCCGAGCAGGGCCGGCTCGCCGGCCCCTTCGCCCGGGCCGTGGTCGACGCTGCCCTCGTCCATCGGGAAGGCCAGCACGTCCGTCGGGCCGTCGCCGTCCATCCAGCGGTGGTTGAGCTCGGTCATGTACTCCACATCGACGAGCAGGATCGACAGCTCGGCGAGAGGGTTGACGCCCATCTCGTCGAGCGCGTGCCGCGCCACCGCGAGAATGGTGTCGGAGTTGACGTCGACGCCGGACTCGTTGGCGATCTCGATGGACAACAGGGCTCCCGTGACTATCTGCGTCGCCCGGGCCGGCCACCCTGTGCGGCGCGGTCCGGGACGGCACGCACCGGCTGCTGAGCCTCCTGCGCTTCGTCCCAGCGGGCGTAGGCGTCGACGATGTCACTGACCAGCCGGTGGCGCACGACATCGGCGCTGCCGAGCTGGGCGAAGTGAACGTCCTCGACGCCGTCGAGGATCTCACGGACGACTCGGAGGCCGCTGCGGGTCCCCCCGGGGAGGTCGACCTGCGTGATGTCGCCGGTGACGACGATCTTCGAACCGAAGCCCAGCCGCGTCAGGAACATCTTCATCTGCTCGGGCGTAGTGTTCTGGGCCTCGTCCAGGATGATGAAGGCGTCGTTGAGGGTGCGGCCGCGCATGTAGGCCAGCGGCGCGACCTCGATCGTCCCGGCGGCCATCAGCTTCGGGATGGACTCGGGGTCGATCATGTCGTGCAGTGCGTCGTACAGCGGGCGCAGGTACGGATCGATCTTGTCGTAAAGCGTGCCGGGCAGGAAGCCCAGCCGCTCGCCGGCCTCGACCGCGGGGCGGGTCAGAATGATCCGGTTGACCTGCTTGGCCTGCAGCGACTGGACGGCCTTGGCCATGGCGAGATACGTCTTGCCGGTGCCCGCCGGCCCGATGCCGAACACGATCGTGTGCTGGTCGATCGAGTCGACATAGCGCTTCTGGCCCAGTGTCTTGGGCCGGATGGTTCGTCCACGCCGGGACAGGATGTTGAGCGTCAGCACCTCGGCCGGGCGCTCGGCGGTGTTCTGCTGCAGCATGCCGACCGTGCGCCGGACGTTGTCCGAGGTCAGGATCTCGCCCTTGCGCACCAGCTCGATCAGCTCGCTGAAGATTCGCTCGGCCATGGCATTGTCGGCCGCCGCGCCGGTGATGGTGATCTCGTTGCCCCGCACGTGCACATCACTCTGCACCGACCGCTCGACGAGCTTGAGGATCTCGTCGCCGGCCCCGAGCAGCCTGACCATGACGTGCGGGTCGGGAACGGTGATCTTGCTGATGGCCCGCACGGGCTGTTCCGACGTCTGCGCCGGCACGGGGTTTGGGGTCTCGGTCATACCTTGGCCGCGTTGGGCCTCAAGCACCTGCTTCCGGGCTCGCTCCAGCCTGGGCTCATGTCCAGGCTCTCATGGTATCGGCTGACCGCTCGCGCGGCCGTTCCCATTTTCGCCCCGAACCGGTTCGGCCGATCATGCCGTCTGTCGCGATTCGCCCGCGCGGGGCGGTCCGGTGCTGGTAGGGAGGCAGATGACCGATTCGATTGGAGCCCCCAACCATGGTCGAACGCACCGGATACACCGACGGCGAACCCTGCTGGGCGGACGTCGTCGCGGCCGACGTACCGGCGGCGCAGCACTTCTACGCGGCCGTGTTCGGCTGGACCTACGTGGACACCGGGGCCGATTTTGGCCATTATGTGATGTGCATGAAGAATGACCGGATCGTCGCCGGGATGAGCCCGCCGATGCCCGGGTCCGAGCAGCTTCCGGCCGCCTGGAGCCTGTACCTCATGTCGCACGACCTGGCGGGCACCGCGGACCGCGTCGACGAGCATGGCGGCAAGCTGCTGGTCCCGCCGATGGAGGTTCCGAACAACGGCCGCATGCTGTTCGCCACCGACCCGTCGGGCGCGGCGTTCGGCGCGTGGGAGCCGGGCCGGCACACCGGCTCGCAGCTGTACGACGAGAACGGCGCCCTATGCTGGGCCGAGGTGATGACGCGGGAACCGACCGTCACCGACTTCTTCTACCGCGGCGTCTTCGGCTACCGCCAAACCAAGATCCCCACTCCGGCCGGCTCCGGGGACGAACCCTTCGACTACTCAGCGTGGAGCATCGGTGACGCCGATCCGATCGCGGGCCGCCTGACGATGACGGCGGCGTGGGACGGCGTGCCCGCCCACTGGACGGTCTACTTCGCCACCGACGACACAGCCGCCGCCGCGGAGCGGGTGCTGGCCGCGGGCGGCCGGGTGCAGCGTGGCCCGTTCGACTCCCCGCACGGCCGCCTCGCCGTGATTGAGGACCCGAACGGCGCCGTCTTCACGATTATTTCTCGCTGTTCCTAAAGCTGTTTCCTGCCTGGCTCTTGCTTCGCTCGAGCATGTGTGGGGGGTTCCCACCCCACACCCCCCATGCCGCTTCGCGGCACTTTTGCGGGCGCTTGCGCGCAGTGGTTGCGGTTCCCGTTCGCGCGCTGCGTGCCAGGAGTTGCGGGTTCGTGCAGGCTGGGCCCATGGTGACGCCCCAGGCGCGGTCGCGGCCGGGACGCCCCCGCCGGCATGTCCGGGAACTCCTTGAGCAGCGACCGGATCTGCGCGACCACCCGCGTGGCGCCCGCGTACTTCGGTGGCTGCACCGACCGCACCGTGTTACGCGACAGATGCAACCGCCGCGCGATCGCCTTGATCGGCATCTGCTCCGACAAGTAGAGCCGGCGGATCTCCGCCCAGTCCTCCACTGATCACCCTCCACGTCTTGGCGCAAAGTGCTCTGGAGGGGGTCATATTTCAAGCGTCGCCCACGCCGCCGGCTGCACGCAGTGGCTGCGGTCCCCGTACGGGCGCTGCGTGCAGAAGTTGCGGGTTCGTGCAGGCTGGGCCATGGCGACGCCCCAGGCGCGGTCGCGGCCGGGACACCATCGCCGGCCGTGCGCAGTGGTTGCGGTTCCCGTTCGCGCGCCGCGTGCAGGAGTTGCGGTCCCGTTCGGGCTGGGCCATGGCGACGTCCAGGGCATTGTCGCGGGCGGGGCACCGTCGGCGGCTGTGCAGGGGTTGCCGTCTTTTGCGGGGGTGGGGTCTTGGCCGTGGCGTGGTGTCAGAAGCGGTGGCCGTCGAAGGCTTCCTGGCCTCGCGTAAAGCGGTACGTTGCCCAGTGCATTCGCACGATCGTGCCATTCTCGTCGCGGGTCAGGCGGAGCAGTTCGCCGGCCTCGCGGCCGGAGACCGTGCGGAACAGGTCGGGCTCGCCGTCGACCGGGGCGAACACGGCCGGTGGCCACTTGGCGGGCGCGTTGACGGCGCGGGCGTGCAGGGTGCCGTCGCGCCAGCTGAACGCGTATTCGAACCCCTCACCCCACCAGCGGCCGAGCACGGAGCGGTACCGCGCCGGGGCCTGCGGGCCGGGCACCCACGGGGCGATGTCGGCCGGGTCGTGCTCCGCCACGGCGGCGAGCAGCTCGTGCGGCAGCTCGAGGATCGCGCCCGTGGTACCGGATGAGCCAAGAGACGCCACGCCGAGGGCCTTGGGCGTGCCGGAGCCACCGATCCGGCCGTACGCGCCGGCGAGGAACCCGGGCATCGCGCCGTCGTGGCCGACGTGCACGACCCGCTCACCGCCCGGCTGCGGGTACACGATGAGGCCGAGACCGAAGGCGCGCGCCCAGAGGGCGTCCTCGGTGACGGCCTGCGGTACCCGCATCTCCTCGACGGTGGCGGCCGACAGCACGGTGCCGTTGGGGTCCATGCCGCGAGGGTCGGCCAGGAACGCGGCCCAGCGGGCCAGGTCGGCGGCGGTGCTCCACAGCTGGGCGGCAGGGCCGATGGCGCCGAAGTCGTCGGGCGGCTCGGGGTGGGCGTAGTCGGACCAGGCGTCGACCTGATATCCGACGACTGGCCGCTGCGGCGTGACCGCGATGTCGTACAGCCCGAGCGGCTCCAGGATGCGCTCCCGCAGGGCCTGCTCCCAGGTGCCGCCGCGCAGCCGCCCGACGAGGTGGCCGAGCAGCGCGATCGCCAGGTTGGAGTAGTGGAACCGCCGGCCGGGGGGCAGCACCTGCTCGGCGCGGTCGAGTTGGCCGAGCAGCCCTTCGACATCGGGCGCCTGCATGGTGTCCCACACGTCGCCGAACGGCTCGCGCTGCAGGCCGGACAGGTGCGAGAGCATGCGGCCGATGGTCAGCTCGCCGTGTGCCTTGACGGGCAGGTGCCGGGCGATCCGGTCGTCGAGGTCGAGCAGGCCGTCGTCGCGGCACTGCATGACGAGCACGGCGGTGAACGTCTTGGTGATCGACCCCATCCGCAGCTGGCTGGCGGCGTCAACCCCCTCGCCCACCTGGAAGGTCCATAGTGGGCGGTCGGCCCGGTGGACGGCCACGCTGAGCGCCGGGACCCGACCCTCCGCCTGGACCCGTCGGGCCATCCGTTCGTACCGCTGAGCCGGCCTCATGCCATGACCATGGGCCCGAGCGGCCGGCCGCCGAGCACGTGCGCGTGCACGTGAAAGACCTCCTGACCGGCGTTGCGGCCGACGTTGAAGATGACGCGGAAGCCCCCTTCGGGCAACCCCTCGGCCTCGGCCACGGCGGCGCAGGCGGCGAGCACCTGACCGGCGAGCGCGGGGTCGGCCTTGGCAATCTCGACGACGTCGGCGTGGTGCGCCTTGGGGATCACCAGCACATGGACCGGCGCCTTGGGCGCGATGTCGCGGAACGCCAGCGTCGTGTCGGTCTCGTGCACAACGGTCGCCGGGATCTCGCCGGCGACGATGCGGCAGAAGAGGCAGTCACTCGTCACGAACGCATCTTAGGTGGTCGCAGCGGGTCGATCTTAGCGGTTGTTCAGGCACCCGCACGTCGGCGTGCTCGGCCCACCTAGCCGACGACATCACCGTGCACCTGGACGCCGGCTACGACTCCAACACCGCCATCCAGCCGGCAGCCCTGGACCCTCTACCGCTTGGACACCAACCCCGTCCGCCAACCATGAAGCACACCTATTTGCGCATCCTCTCATCCCAGGGCGGATACACCGGCGGTCCATGGGGACAGCGGTTGCTTGTTCCCGCCTTTCGGAGCATTCGGCGGAAATGTCGCCCGGCCGCGCGCGCGGCATTGTCGAAATACGACCGCGATGCGCCGGCCGCCGTATATTGCCGCCAACCATTCGATGCGTTGCCGGGGCGGCGCGGCCGGCGCAGCTGTGGCGTGGATACGCGACGACCCCTCGGGACAGGACCAGGCCGCCCGGCGCCGTTCGCCTGACGCGGCGCGGGATCGCAGTCGTTTGCCGCAACGCTGCTCGCTGGACGTTGTGCCTGTTCAGGCGGCGTGACCGGCGGAGGCGGCGAGGGCGGCACCGGCCTGCGCACCGAGCCGTCCCCCTGGTCGCTGACCGCCGGCTGTGTGTCACCGCGCGCGCGGCGGAGCTTCTCGGCGTGCCGTCTGGCCAGGCCCCAGTCTCGATGCCGCGCATGCTCCCGGCGGAACTGCTCATTCGCCGGAGAATAACGACGTGACCTGGTTCGGTCACGCATGGCAGCCAACTCCGCCCTTGAAAACAAACCCAGCTGCCCCATGTATGTAATTATCCCAGAACCCGACCGAAACCACCGCCCCGAACGGCAGTCCATAATGTCAAATGGTGCACCTCAGCTGTGACTACACCTTCGAGCGTCCCGACGCCGAGTCCGAGGCTATGGTGGTGAGGCACTGGCGGAGGGACGGTCCGGCTAAGGCGCTCGTCGACCCGTCGGCCGCGCACACCGGGCCCGGCATCTCGTCGCCGACCCGGAGACGATGATCGCCGCGGGCCAGACGGTTGCCGCCCGCCGCACGATGGGCCCAGGCGTGCACGAGCACGAGGGCGAACCGTGGTGGCAGGGCGATAGCTATACCCGCGCAGTCCCGCAAGGCCGGCATCGCCGCCCGCCCGCCACGGCGTGGAGTGGATGATGGGCCTAACCTCAAAACGCTGCCGGGGTCACCAGCGGCCGAGTCGCACGGACAGGGCCGAGACCGCGGCGGCGCCGGCCGTCGACGTGCGGAGTACCTCACGGCCGAGGCGCACCGGCGTGCCTCCGATCGACGCCAGTTCCTCCGGGGCCACGCCGCCCTCGGGCCCGACCACCAGGGTGATCTCCCCGGTGGCGGGCAGCGCGACGGCGGACAACGGCTCGCTCGCCTCCTCGTGCAGAACGAGCACCGTGCCGGTCAGTGCGAGCTGTCGCGTCGAGCGGGCCTCGGTCACCTCCGGCAGCCACGGGCGGCGCGACTGCTTGACCGCCTCGCGTGCGGTCGAACGCCACCGCTCCAGCGGCTTCGCGTCCCGCCACCGGGCCACACTGCGGGCGGCCTGCCACGGCACGATCCGGTCCGCGCCGACCTCCGTCAGCAGTTGTACCGCCAGTTCGCCCCGCTCCCCCTTCGCGATCCCCTGCACGACGGTGATCGACGGGTCGGCGGGAGGTACGTGCTCGGCGGGGTCGAGGGCGAGATCCAGGGCACCCTTGTGCGCGGCGAGCACAATGCCACGGGCCAGGCCGCCCCGGCCGTCACAGAGCAGCAGCGCCTCGCCGGCGGTGAGACGCTGGACGTTGGCGGCGTGATGGCCCTCGGCGCCGGCCAGGGTGAAGCGGTCACCGGAGGGCAGTTCGTCGACGAGGAAGAGCGGCGGGCTCATGCCGAGCCCTCCGCTTCGCTCCGGCCGCGGCGTGAGCTAAACCTGCGCCCCTGGCGAGCGGCCCCGACGCTCCGCACCGGACCACTCACGCCGAAACCTCCGCCTCGCCCCGGACGCGGCACGCGCCAAACCCGCGCCCCCCGGCGAGCGGCCCCGACGCTCCGCACCGGACCACTCACGCCGAAACCTCCGCCTCGCCCGGACCGCTCATGTGGGACTCGCGACACGTCGGCCGCTACGGGGGGCGGACGCGGTCACGCGTGGCCGTTGAAGGCGTCGCGCATTCGGGAGAAGAAGCCGCCCTGCTTCGACAGTTCGGCGACCTCCTCGCCGCGGCTGCGGGCGAACTCGCGCAGCAACCGCTCCTGCTCGGGCTCGAGCCGGGTCGGGGTACGCACGTCGAGGTGGACGTAGAGGTCGCCGCGGCCGGCGCCGCGCAGGTGGGGCACGCCCTTGCCGCGGATGCGCAGCGTGGAGGTCGGCTGGGTGCCAGCCTTCACGTCGACCGTCTCCTCGCCGTCGAGGGTCTTGATGGTCAGCCGCGTGCCGAGGGCCGCGGCGGTCATCGGCACGGTGACGCGGCAGTGCAGGTCGTCGTCCTTGCGGGAGTACACGTCGTGCGGGCGCTCGTGGATCTCGACGTAGAGGTCGCCGGGCGGGCCGCCGCCGGGGCCGACCTCGCCCTGCTGGGCGAGGCGGATGCGCATGCCGTCCTCGACGCCGGAGGGGATCTTCACGGTCAGCGAGCGGCGGGTGCGGACCCGGCCGTCGCCGCCGCAGGTCGCGCACGGGTGCGGGATGGTCGTGCCGAAGCCCTGGCAGGCCGAGCACGGGCGGGCCGAGACGACCTGGCCGAGGAAGGTGCGCTGGACCGACTGGACCTCGCCGCGGCCCTGGCAGATCTCGCAGGTCTGCGGGTGGGTGCCGGCCGCGGTGCCGGCGCCCTGGCAGGTGGTGCAGATCACGGCGGTGTCGACCTGGATCGGCGCCTCGACGCCGAACGCGGTCTCGTGCAGGTCGAGGTCGAGGCGCAGGATCGCGTCGGCGCCGGGCCGCACCCGCGGGCGCGGCCCACGGGCGGACTGGGTGCCGAAGAAGGCGTCCATGATGTCCTGGAAGCCCACGAACGCGCCGCCCGCCGGGCCTCCGGCGCCGCCGCCGTTGGGGGCCAGCGGATCGCCGCCCAGGTCGACCATCTCACGCTTGCGCGGGTCGGAGAGGACCTCGTACGCGGCGTTGATCTCCTTGAACTTCTCATGCGCCGACGGGTCCGGATTGATGTCCGGGTGAAACTCGCGGGCCAACCGACGGTAGGCCCGCTTGATCTCATCGGCCGTGGAGTCCCGCTTGACGCCGAGAATCCCGTAATAGTCCTTCGCCACTGAGTCCTATGCCCCTGAGATAGATGTCAACTCTGTGCCAGCAGGTCGCCGACGTAGCGTGCCACGGCGCGCACGGTCGCGATGTTTCCGGGGTAGTCCATGCGGGTGGGGCCGAGCACGCCCATCCCGCCGACCACCATCGAGCCGGGCCCGTATCCGGTGGCCACGATGGACGCGGTCCGCAGGTCCTCGATCTCGTTCTCATCGCCGATGCGCACCCGCGTGATGCTGGGCTCGACCTCGCCGAAGAGCTTGAGCAGGATGACCTCCTCCTCGAGCGCCTCGAGGATCGGCCGCAGCGAGCCCTGGAAGTCCAGCAGGCCGCCGCGGGCCAGGTTGGCGGTGCCGGCGAGCGCGATGCGCTCCTCGGTCCGCTCGACCAGCGTCTCCAGCAGGACCGTCGAAAGGGCCGTCATCGGCGGCCGCAGGCCGGGTGCCGCCTCCTCGATGAGCGCCAGCACCAGCGGCGGAGTCTCGGCCAGCCGCTGGCCGACCAGCTTCTCGTTGATCACCCGGCGCAACTCGGTCACGTCGTCGGCGAGGATCGGGCCGGGCAGGTCGACCAGGCGCTGCTCCACCCGGCCGGTCTCGGCGATCATCACAACCATGATCCGCGTGGTGGAGATCGGCACCAGCTCGAAATGTCGCACGGTCGCGCGCGACAGGCTCGGATACTGCACCACGGCGACCTGCCGGGTGAGCTGGGCGAGCAGCCGGACGGTGCGATGGACCACGTCGTCGAGATCGACCGCGCCGATGAGAAACCGCTCGATCGCCCGGCGCTCGGCCTGGCTGAGCGGCTTGACCCGGGAGAGCTTGTCGACGAACAACCGGTAGCCGGCGTCGGTGGGCACCCGGCCCGCACTGGTGTGCGGCTGCCTGATATACCCCTCCTCCTCCAGCACCGCCATGTCGTTACGGACCGTCGCCGGGGAGACCCGCAGGTTGTGCCGCTCGACGAGGGCCTTGCTGCCTACCGGTTCCTGAGTGGCGACGTAGTCCTCGACGATGGCGCGCAGCACTTCAAGCTTCCGCTCGTCAAGGGCCATGGCACCTCCTCGAAGACTGGCACTCCCAACTAGTGAGTGCCAGTCTACGTCAGTCGCGCCTGGGCACGCGATGATCGTTTGGCGCACGATAGACGGTACGGCCGCTGGACCGGGCAAAACTTGTCCAAAAGAAGTCATGTCGTGTCGCTGGCGTCACTTGATCGATGCACCTACCGTGGCCACCATGAGTGAACCACCTCGCCCCCCGGGGGAATACGGCTCGCCGTCGGACCCCAACGCCGGGTACCCGCCCCAGCCGCCCGTGTCGGGCGGCGGTTACGCTCCGCCACCGTCGAGCGGCGGCGGCGCCTACGCCCCACCGCCCACGTCCGGCGGGGGCTACCAGCAGCCGGGGTACCAGCAGCCCGGGTACCAGCAGCCGGGCTATGAGCAGCCCGGGTATCAGCAGCAGGGGTACCAGCAGCCCGGGTACCAGCAACCCGGCTACCAGCAGCAGGGGTACCAGCAGCCCGGATATCAGCAGCAGGGTGCGTACGGCGCGCCCGGCGGTGCCCCGGTCGGCTACGCCAACAGCGACGAGAAGACGTGGGCGCTCATCGCCCACTTCGGCGGCATCCTCGGCTTCATCCCGCCGCTCGTGGCGCTGCTGGCCAAGGGCAACGAGTCGCCGACGGTCAAGGCGCACGCGAACGAGGCCCTGAACTTCCAGATCACGTGGGGCATCATCCTGTTCGTGGGAGCGCTGCTCTCCGTGTGCACGTTCGGCCTCACGCTGATCGTGCCGTGGGCCGTGATCGTCGTCTTCGCGATCATCGGCGGCATGAAGGCCAACAACGGCGAGCTGTACCGCTACCCGATGAGCTTCCGCTTCATCAAGTAAGGCTCACAGTCCGACTGAGGGCGGCCCCCGCGACGGGGAGCCGCCCTCATCACGTCAGGGCGCGGGCCACGCCATCGGCGAGCAGCCGCCCGCGCAGGGTGAGCACCGCCCGGCCGGCGTCGAACGCGGCCGGCTCGAGCTGCCCGTCGGCGAGGCAGTCCCGCGCGCCGGCCAGCCCGGTCGCGTCGAGCACGGACAGCGGCAGGCCGTCGGCGAGGCGGATGCGCAGCAGGACGTCCTCCATGCGGCGTTCGTCCGCCGTCAGCAGCTCACGGGCCTGCCCCGGCGACGCCGAGTCCGCCAGGCGCGCCGCGTAGGCGTGCGGGTGCTTGACGTTCCACCAGCGCACGCCGCCGACGTGGCTGTGCGCGCCCGGGCCGAGCCCCCACCAGTCGCCGCCCCGCCAGTAGAGCTCGTTGTGCCGGCACGGCGAGTCCTTCGACCAGTTCGAGACCTCGTACCAGGCGAAGCCGGCCGCGGCGAGCGCCTCGTCGGCGGCGATGTACCGGTCGGCGGCGACGTCGTCGTCGGGGTACGGCAGCTCGCCCCGCCGCATCCGGGCGGCCATGCGGGTGCCGTCCTCCACGATGAGCGCGTAGGCGCTGACGTGGTCGACCCCGGCGTCGATCACCGTGCGCAGCGAGGCGGCGAAGTCCTCCGGGTGCTCCCCCGGCGTACCGTAGATCAGATCCAGGTTGACCCGGTCGAACCCGGCGGTCCGGGCCTCGGCGGCGACCTGCGGCGGGCGTCCCGGGGTGTGCCGGCGGTCCAGCACCGCCAGCACGTTCGGCGCGGCCGACTGCATGCCGAGCGAGAGCCGGTTGAAGCCGGCGGCTCGCAGCTCGCGCAGCGCCGCGAGGTCGACAGACTCGGGGTTGGCCTCGGTGGTGACCTCGGCGCCGGCGGCCAGGCCCCAGGTGCGGTCGATGCCCTCCAGGATGCGCCCCAGCTCGGCCGGGGGCAGCAGGGTCGGCGTGCCCCCGCCGAAGAACACGGTGTCGACGCGCGGCGGGCGGACCACCTTGGCGGCCAGGGCCAGCTCGTCGAGCACCTGCTCGGCGTAGCCGGCGCTGAGCACGCCCTCGCTCGCCGTGTAGGTGTTGAAGTCGCAGTACCCGCAGCGGCTGGCGCAGAAGGGCACGTGCACATATACGCCGAAGCCCGACCGCCCGGCACCGTCGGCGACCTCGTCGGGCAGCGCTCCGTCGCGCGGCATGGGCTCGCCGTCTGGCAGTGTTCCGGGCATGTCACCAGTGTCCGCGAGGCGGCGATTCGCGGCAAAGGAGGGCGACTCACCAGTCTCCGCGAGCCGGAGACCCGCGGCAAAGGAGGGCGGCCCCGGCGGCCGAACTACTGCGATCTTCGGGCAAGGGGCACTAATGTGCCCGCATGTCTCTCGTGCGGTCACAAACCGAGCGGGGCGTGGCGACGCTCACCCTCGACAGCCCGGCCAACCGCAACGCGCTGTCCACGGCCCTGATCGAGGAGCTGCTGGCGGCGCTGGCGGCGGCCGAGAGCGACGACGCGGTCCGCGCGGTCGTGCTCACCCATACCGGCCCGGTCTTCTGCTCCGGCGCCGACCTCAAGGAGACCGCGGCCGCGTTCGGCTCCGGCCGGCCGCCGGTGGGCCGGCTCGGCGAGGTGCTCGCCGCGATCTGGGAAAGCCGCAAGCCGGTCGTCGCCCGGGTGGCGGGGCCGGCCCGCGCGGGCGGCCTGGGGTTGATCGCGGCCGCCGACATCGCCGTGTGCAGCACCGCCGCGACGTTCGCGTTCTCGGAGGTCCGCATCGGGGTGGTCCCGGCGGTGATATCCGCCACAGTGCTGCCGCGGCTGTCCGCGCGGGCCGCCGCTGAGCTCTACCTGACCGGGGCTACGTTCGACGGAGCGCGGGCCGAGCGGGTCGGGCTGGTGACCGCGGCGGTGGACCCGGCCGAGCTCGACGCGGCGGTGGAGGGCTACCTTCGTGACCTGGTCCGCGGCGCGCCGGGCGCGCTGGCCGGCACCAAGGAGCTGCTGCGGCGACGCACATCCGACACGTTCCGTGATGAGATCGCGACGATGACCGAGCTGTCCGTCGGATACTTCGGATCCGCCGAGGGCATGGAGGGCATCATGGCGTTCCGGGAGAAACGGGACCCGAATTGGGTTCCGGACGGTGCTTTCTGACGCCGTGGGGTGGCGCCGGGCACGTACGCTGTTCGACCTGAGCGACGAGAGGTGACGATGCGTGGTCGAACACTGGTGATGGTCGCGGTCGTAGCCGCCGTCGCCGTGGCGCTGAGCGCCTACGTCGTGATTCACAAGCTGGGCGACAACATCCCGCTGCGTATCCCCACCCTCGGCAAGTCATGCGTGGTCAACGCCGGTAACGCATCGGTCAAAGCCGTCGGAGACGGCTCCGGCGAGGTCGGGCTCGACACGGAGCAGCTGGCCAACGCCGCGACGATCACCGCGATCGGGCTCACCCGCAAGATCCCGCACCGCGGGCTGGTCGTCGCGCTGGCCACCGCGTGGCAGGAGTCGAAGCTGGAGAACCTCCCCGATGGCGACCGCGACTCGATCGGGCTGTTCCAGCAGCGCCCCAGCCAGGGCTGGGGCCGGCCGGAGCAGATCGCCGACCCGCGCTATGCGGCCAACGCCTTCTTCACCGCCCTGCTCAAGGTCAAGGGCTGGGAGAACATGCGGGTCACCGATGCCGCCCAGGAGGTGCAGCGCAGCGCACACCCGGAGGCCTACGAGAAGTGGGTCGACGAGTCCGAGATCATGGTCCGCGCGCTCAGCGGCGACGTGACCGGCGCGGTCGCCTGCAGTGTCCGCGAGGCGGCCAGCCGCGGCCCGGAGGCGGCGCGTGCCCTGGGCGCGAGCCTGAAACTCGACTGGGGCAGCGTCAGCACCGCCGACGTGACCGACCTGGTCGGGGTGGCGTTGAAGGTCCGCGAGCCGAAGTCCGGCTGGCAGTACGCGCACTGGCTGGTCGCCCACGCCCAGGAGCACGGCGTGAAGCGGGTGCTCTTCGGCGACATGCAGTGGACGGCGTCGAGCGGAGCGTGGGCGCCCGTGACGGAGCGTGGCGGCATCAACGCCGGACCGGCCGGTGAGCGGGTCGTCGCCGAGGTCTACCGAGGACCATGACGTTCCGCGCGACCAGCGGGTTGTCGCACTTTCGGACATTGTCCGGTGGCCAACTCCCGAGTCGGGGATGCGTGCACCTCGCGTTACGATCGGTCGTTCCGTTCGACGAACCAAAGGGGAGGACATGACGTCCGCTGCACCCGACTACGGCGGTCTCACCGGCTACGAGCCGATCAGTGATGCCGACCGCAAGGAGTTCCTGGACAACGGTTTCCTGCTGGTCCGCAACGTCCTCAAGGAGGACCACCGGGCTCAGCTCGAGGCCGCCATGGACCGGGTCTGGGCCGAGGAGAAGGCTGCCGGCTCTTCCTTCATGAAGAAGGACGGCACGCTGCACCTGCTGGGCTTCCTGACGCGGGACGAACTGTTCGGGCACCTGCTGACCCAGCCGACCCTCTTCCCCTACATGTGGGGCCTGGCGGGTTGGAACATCTACACGCACCACAACCACCTGGACATCACGCCGCCCACCTCCGAGGAGGAGCCCCCCTCCTGGGGCTGGCACCAGGACGGGTATCGCCAGAACTCCGACCCGGAGACCATGGACCCGAACCTCCCGCGGCCGATGTTCTCGCTGAAGATCGCCTACGTCATCTCCGACCTGTCGGAGCAGGGCCGCGGCGCCACCAAGGTCATCCCGGGCAGCCACCTCTGGAACTCGCTGCCCCGCCCGGCCGACACCACGGTGCACAACCCCGACCCCGAGGGCACCGTCGAGATCACCGCGAACCCCGGTGACTGCTTCATCTTCGACCGCCGCCTCTGGCACTCCCGGTCGCCGAACTACTCGAACATCACCCGCAAGATGCTGTTCATCGGCTACACGTATCGCTGGATCCGCCAGCTCGACGACATGCCGATCGACTACGACGGCGAGTGGTGGGCCAACCGCACCCCCGTGCAGCGCCAGCTGTGCGGCGAGGCGACGCACACGGCCAACTACTGGGGCATCAACTGGAATGGCTACATCGACGAGGAGATTCCGCTCCGCAAGGAGCTGAAGACCCGCGGCCTGCTGGACCGTTCGATTCCCTGGCTGCGTTGAGTCCCCAGCCGCAACGCAAGGCCCCCGGCTCTACAGCCGGGGGCCGACGTTTTGCGAATGCGATGCTCGTTACGGCAGGGTGCGGCGACCACGACCGGAGAAACCGGCGACCAGGCCCACACCGACGGCCGCGAGCAGCACCTGGATCAGCAGCTCGCCCCAGTCGACACCCGGGGTGTCCGTCGAGATGCCGATCGCGTTGGCGACGACCGTGCCCAGCAGCGCCGCGATGACGCCGATGACCATCGTCAGCCAGATCGGCATGCTCTGGCGCCCGGGGACGACCAGACGTCCGAGCGCACCGATGATCAGACCGACGATCAGCGCGGTGATGATACCGGTGACAGTCATTGGTCTCCTCCTTTACCAGCTCAACCAGGGGGTTGTGCTTTGCGGTTGAGCTTGTATTGCCCGCGGGCTCAGGGGACCAAACGCACCGATGACTGTCGAACGAACGGATCGCGCAGAACCGCGTCCATGGTCGGAAATGCCATTTCCGGCGGATCGTTTAGCGCCAGCCAGGTGTGATCGCTGGCCTCGGCCGGGTCGAGGGCGATCTCCCCGGCCGTGATCGTGGCCAGCCAGAAGCAGTCCAGGACGGGCAGCTGCTCGCCCTGGAACTCGTACGTCCCGATATGCATGCCCGCGAACGCGCCCAGCTCGATCCGCACGCCCAGCTCCTCCCGCGCCTCGCGCACGGCCGCGTCGGCCGGGTGCTCGAAGCCGTCGCAGAAGCCGCCGGGAAGGTCCCACCACCCCTCGCGGGGCGGCCGGGCCCGCCGGATGGCCAGGAAGCGGCCGTCGCGCACGATGATCGCGGAGCCGGTGGGGCGGGGGTTGACGAACGCGGCGTAGCCGCAGGCGCCGCATACCGTGGGCGGCTGCCCGGTCCGCGCCCCGCACCGGGGGCAGTGCCTGACTTCTGGGCCGTTCACTTCTTGGGCTTGTTGTCGCCCGGGGTGTCCGAGGACGACAGGGCGGCGATGAAGGCCTCCTGCGGTACCTCGACCCGGCCGACCATCTTCATCCGCTTCTTGCCTTCCTTCTGCTTCTCCAGCAGCTTGCGCTTCCGGCTGATGTCACCGCCGTAGCACTTGGCCAGCACGTCCTTGCGAATGGCGCGGATCGTCTCGCGCGCGATGATCCGGCTGCCGATGGCCGCCTGGATCGGCACCTCGAACTGCTGGCGCGGGATCAGCTTCTGCAGCTTGCCCGCGATCGTGACGCCGTAGTTGTACGCCTTGTCCTTGTGCACGATCGCGCTGAAGGCGTCCACCGGCTCGCTGTGCAGCAGGATGTCGACCTTCACCAGGTCGGCCTGCTGCTCGCCGGACGGCTCGTAGTCGAGGCTCGCGTAGCCCTTGGTGCGGCTCTTGAGCTGGTCGAAGAAGTCGTAGATGATCTCGCCGAGGGGCAGCGTGTAGCGCAGCTCCACGCGGTCGGCGGACAGGTAGTCCATGCCCTGCAGCGAGCCGCGCCGCCCCTGGCAGAGCTCCATGACCGCGCCGACGTAGTCGTTGGGGGTCAGCACCGTCGCGCGGACCGTCGGCTCGAAGATCTGGCCGGTCTTGCCGTCCGGGAACTCGCTCGGGTTGGTGACCGCGTGCTCGCTGCCGTCGTCCATGATCACGCGGTAGACCACGTTGGGCGCCGTGGAGATCAGGTCGAGGTTGAACTCACGCTCCAGCCGCTCCTGGATGATCTCCAGGTGCAGCAGGCCGAGGAAGCCGCAGCGGAAGCCGAAGCCCAGCGCCGCGCTCGTCTCCGGCTCGTACACCAGGGCGGCGTCGTTGAGCTTGAGCTTGTCGAGCGCGTCGCGCAGCAGCGGGTAGTCCGAGCCGTCGATCGGGTAGAGGCCCGAATACACCATCGGCTTGGGGTCCTTGTAGCCGCCCAGCGGCTCGCTCGCCGCCCGCGCGTTGATCGTGACGGTGTCACCGACCCGCGACTGGCGCACGTCCTTCACACCGGTGATGAGGTATCCCACCTCGCCGGCGCCCAGCCCCGTGCTCTTGATCGGCTCGGGCGAGATGACGCCGAGCTCGAGCAGCTCGTGGACGGCGCCGGTGGACATCATCCGGATCCGGTCACGCGCCTCGATCCGCCCGTCGACCACCCGCACGTACGTGACCACGCCGCGGTACACGTCATACACGGAGTCGAAGATCATCGCCCGCGCGGCGCCGTCGGACACGCCGGTCGGCGCCGGCAGCTGGCGCACGATCTCGTCCAGCAGGTGCGACACCCCGACGCCGGTCTTGCCGGAGACCCGAAGGCAATCGTCCGGCTCGCACCCGATGAGGTGCGCGAGCTCCTCGGCGTACTTCTCCGGCTGCGCCGCCGGCAGGTCGATCTTGTTGAGCACCGGGATGATCTGCATGTCGTTCTCGAGCGCCAGGTAGAGGTTCGCCAGCGTCTGCGCCTCGATGCCCTGGGCCGCGTCCACCAGCAGGACCGCGCCCTCACACGCGGCCAGGCTGCGCGAGACCTCATAGGTGAAGTCGACGTGCCCGGGCGTGTCGATCATGTTGAGCACGAACTCCTCGCCGGTCAGGCCGCCCTCGCGGACCCGCCACGGCATGCGCACGGCCTGGCTCTTGATCGTGATGCCGCGCTCGCGCTCGATGTCCATGCGGTCGAGATACTGCGCCCGCATCTGCCGGGCCTCGACCACCTCGGTGAGCTGCAGCATCCGGTCGGCCAGCGTCGACTTGCCGTGGTCGATGTGGGCGATGATGCAGAAGTTGCGGATCCGGTCCGGCACGGTGGCGCCGGGGCGGTTCGCGCCGGGGTCGATCGTCGGTGGCACAGGCGTCCGTTCTCCATCGGGCTGGGGATCTCATACATCGTCCCACGCCCGCCGCGATTCCGGCTCACGGCCGTGCCGCCCCGCAGTCCCCCCGGGCCCCGGACCGCGGCACGGACGGCGCGTACCGGGCGTTTGTCGCATAAATCGGGTACCTGGCGGCAGCCACGACAAATCGCATTCGACCAGGAGGTCGTCCGAGAGCCGATCGAGAGGACATCGAGAGCCCCGCATCGGACAATCGTCCAGGTCGAGCATCCACGTCCGTGCGGAGCCGGCGAACGGCCGAAGCGGCGCCGGACGGTCGATGCCGACCGGCGTGGGTCTCCCCGGGGTCGACGCGCCACTGGCACCGTGCGCACGCGTCGATCCTGGGGAACTCATACCGATCGGCGGTTCTGCCTCACCGGCCGGCCGCCGGCCACGTCTCGCCTCAGTGCGTAGCCTCGGTCACAGCCACCGAAGCCAAGCGTCCGGATGAAAGATCGCCCGCCCGTCGGGCCGATGTCAGAGGAGCCCACCCTCGTCGTGCAGCCAGTCCGCGAAGCCCAGTGCCACCACCGCCGCGCAGTCGACGAGCTCGGCGATGAGCGCGTCGTGCACGCCCGAGAGCAGGGGCACCTGCATCTCGGCGTAGATGGGCAACTGGCCACGGTCCGTGGGGTCGCCGACATACGCCTTGTAGAAGCGGCGCGTATGGTTCCACTCGTTGACCACCCGATAGGAGCGGTCGGCCCAGTCCGGCGGGACCGTGGCGTGCGGCCGCGCCCGGATGACCAGGATCTCGTCCGACGGGCCCTCCAGCGCGAACAGCACCGCGTGGCGCTCCCACAGCGCGAGCAGGCTGCCGTCTCCGTCGGTCAGATATCGGATCTCAAGCTTCTCGAGGGCCTCCGCCACCCGTAGCAGCGTCAACGGGGCGATCCCGCCGTCGCCGCCCTCTTGCTCGCGCGCTCCGTCGATCGTCGGGGTTACGTCTTCCCGCGGCAGCTCAGCGACATTCGAGTCGGTCTTCGACCCGCTCGGTTGCTCGGCACGCCATGGCCATCTTGGCATCGTTCGGACTCCCTGCTCCCCCGTGCGCCTCCACCCGCATGTGCGGTCCGTCGCCGCTCGGATTCGCTCGGCGGTGGACCCGAAAGAGGACGGTACCCGTTCGGTCGAGTTTCAGCAGCCCCCAATTTCACCCTCGTACCACCCGTTCGGGTGAGGGTCTTATGGCCGTCTATCCGATCGAGGGTGAACCACCGGCGCGATGCCAGGCAGAGCCATATGCGCAGGCCAGAGCCGTCCACGGACCCGAAACCCGGACATCGACGAAGTCTCCGGCCGCCCCGGAGGTGAAGCCCATCCGGATGACCGCCTGGACGAGGCGCTGGGAAACCGGTATACGGTCGCCAGCCTCAGTGGTGACCGTGATCGGCACGTGGTCGAGGAGCGCGTCGCGCAGCATCCGCGAGCCGACCGGCCGGCCGCCGACCCCCTCCACGGCGGCGGTGCGCACGGTCCGGGCCGCCGCCTCGCCGACCCGCACGACGTCGCCGCGAGGGATCCGCTCGACGACGGTCCCCGGAACGCGGGGCAACGACCAACGCCAATCGGTGTCCCGCGATGCGGGAAGCTCGCCATCGATCGACTCAAGCAGCTCGCGGGCCGACACGGTCCGGTCGAGCGCGAGCGGCGCGGGAATCCCGCGACACACGAGTACACCCCAGGGCAGGCGGGACCACAGCGTGACCGCGCCCTCCCCCGCGGGCCGCAACCGCACGACCGCGCCGGGGTCCAGGCGCACGACCCGCGCCACGAACGCCATGGCGTCGGATCGGCCGGAATCGGCTAGCCAAGCCATGGCGAGAGGAACTCGCGTTCGATGTCGCGGACCCGGCGGGGCCGGCCGGCCTCGAGGTCGTACGGGACGCAGACGGTCCGCGCCCGCGACGCGAGCGCCTCGCCGTCGAAGAGCTCGTAGGCCACGGTCAATCGAGATGCCTTGATCTCCTCGAGCCACAGCTCGATGCGCACCGGGTCGCCGTAGTCGATCGGCCGCAGATAGTCGATCTCATGACGTGAGATGACGATGCCGTTCTCGAAGGACTCGAGGCCGGCCGCACGGGCGGCGGTGAACATCAGCGCAACGCGCGCCTCCTCATACAGCGTGAGGAAGCGCGCGTTGTTGACGTGCCCGTACGCGTCCAGATCGGACCAGCGCAGGGCGCAATGATAGATGAACCGCGCCACCGTATCCGCCAGCTACCGTCAGTCGCGGGTCAGCTTGCGGTAGGTGACGCTGTGCGGCCGCGCCGCTTCCTGGCCCAGCCGGTCGATCTTGTTCTTCTCGTACGACTCGAAGTTGCCCTCGAACCAGAACCACTTGGCCGGGTTCTCGTCGTCGCCCTCCCACGCCAGGATGTGCGTGGCCACGCGGTCGAGGAACATCCGGTCGTGGGAGATGACCACGGCGCAGCCGGGGAACTCCAGCAGCGCGTTCTCCAGCGAGGACAGCGTCTCGACGTCGAGGTCGTTGGTCGGCTCGTCGAGCAGGATCACGTTGCCGCCGATCTTCAGCGTCAGCGCCAGGTTGAGCCGGTTGCGCTCGCCGCCGGAGAGCACCTTGGTCGGCTTCTGCTGGTCGGGGCCCTTGAAGCCGAACGCGGCGACGTAGGCCCGCGACGGCATCTCGACCTTGCCGACCATCAGGTGGTCGAGGCCGTCGGAGACGACCTCCCAGACGGTCTTGTCCCCGTCGAGGCCGGAGCGGTTCTGGTCGACGTAGGAGAGCTGGACGGTCTCGCCGACCCGCACCGAGCCGTCGTCCGGCTGCTCCAGCCCGACGATGGTCTTGAACAGCGTGGTCTTGCCGACGCCGTTGGGGCCGATGATGCCGACGATGCCGTTACGCGGCAGCGTGAAGGAGAGGTCCTCGATGAGCAGGCCGCGCTCCTCGAAGCCCTTGCGCAGGCGGCTGGCCTCGATGACCACGTTGCCCAGGCGCGGGCCCGGCGGGATCTGGATCTCCTCGAAGTCCAGCTTGCGGGTCTTCTCCGCCTCGTTGGCCATCTCCTCGTAGCGGCCGAGGCGGGCCTTGGACTTGGTCTGGCGGGCCTTGGCGTTGGAGCGCACCCACTCCAGCTCCTCGCTGAGGCGCCGCTGCAGCTTGGCGTCCTTGCGCCCCTGCACCGCCAGGCGCTGGGCCTTCTTCTCCAGGTAGGTGGAGTAGTTGCCCTGGTAGCCGTGGACCTGGCCGCGGTCGACCTCGGCGATCCACTCGGCGACGTGGTCGAGGAAGTAGCGGTCGTGGGTGACGGCGAGCACGGCGCCGGCGTACTTCTGCAGGTGCTGCTCCAGCCACAGCACGCTCTCGGCGTCGAGGTGGTTGGTGGGCTCGTCGAGCAGCAGCAGGTCGGGCGCCTCGAGCAGCAGCTTGCACAGCGCGACGCGGCGGCGCTCACCACCGGACAGCATCGAGACCTCAGCGTCCGGCGGCGGGCAGCGCAGCGCGTCCATGGCCAGGGCGAGCTTGGAGTCGATGTCCCACGCGTCGGCGTGCTCGAGCTCCTCCTGCAGCCGGCCCATCTCCTCCATGAGCTCGTCGGTGTAGTCCGTCGCCATCAACTCGGCGACCTCGTTGAACCGGGCCAGCTTCGCCTTGGTCTCGGCGACGGCCTCCTCGATGTTGCCCAGGACCGTCTTGCTCTCGTTGAGCGGCGGCTCCTGCTGCAGCATGCCGACGGTGTAGCCGGGCATGAGACGGGCCTCGCCGTTGCTCGGGCGGTCGAGGCCTGCCATGATCTTGAGCAGGCTCGACTTGCCGGCGCCGTTGGGGCCGACCACGCCGATCTTCGCGCCGGGCAGGAACGACAGCGTGACGTTGTCGAGCACGACCTTGTCGCCGTGCGCCTTGCGCGCCTTCTCGAGCACGTAGATGTACTGCGCCACGGTGCGGCCCTACCTCCGGTCAACATGTGTGTTGTCGGACCAATCTTTCCAGGCGAGCACGGCGCCCCCAAATCGGCCCTACTCGGCCTGCGGATTGGCCTGGATGGCAGGGGACTCGTAGGCCTGCTTGCCGGCGACCTTCAGGCCGGCCGGGGTGACCGTGTACGTGGTGCCGTCGTTGGTGACGCTCCACGTCCGATAGCCCTTGGCGACCACGCCCGGACGCAGCAGGCCGTTCACCCCCTCCTTCGGGATCTCGCCGCCGTCGAAGAACGCCTGCTTCATGTCGTGGCCCTGATACCACAGCCCCGACCCGTCGGCCTCCTCGCAGATCCACACCTCCTGGTTCTTGGCCGTGCGGATGTACTGCACCAGCATCAGGGGTGTCGCCGCCTTCGGGTCCTGCGCCTTCGCCGCCTGGCCGATGAAGGCCGGGCACTGGGTCGGCGCGGTCGTCGGCGGCCGGCGCGAGGACGCGGCGGAATTCACCCCGGCCGGAGGTACCAACACAGGGTCACGGGATGCTGACTTATTCTCATCGATATCGCGCAGGCCCAGCACGTATCCGAAGAGCGCACCGAGGACCGTGAGGATGAGCAACGAGAGCAGGACGACGGTGAAAGTCCGGCTCGACTCCTGCGCGGGCCCGGCCCCGTAGCTCGACATCACAGCAGGATCGCACCTGTGAGCCAGCACTCCGCATGGTGCCGGGCTGCTACGGGGATCAGTAGGCTGAAAGTACGAGGGGTTGATCACCCAAGGGGAGGACACGACACGTGGCTGGAAACAGTGCATTCGTGGTGGTCGCCAACCGGCTGCCCGTCGACAAGGTGGTCGGCCCGGACGGAGAGACAACGTACCGCCGGAGCCCGGGCGGGCTGGTGACCGCGCTCGAACCGGTGCTCCAGCAGCGCGACGGGACCTGGGTGGGCTGGCCGGGCGGCGCCGGGGAGTCGGACACGCCGGAGGAGACGTTCGAGGCCGGCGGGGTGCAGCTGCACGCCATCTCGCTCAGCGCGGGCGAGATCGAGCGGTACTACGAGGGCTTCTCCAACTCGAGCCTCTGGCCGCTCTATCACGATGCCGTCGAGACGCCGATCTTCAAGCGACGATGGTGGGAGTCGTACCGCCTGGTCAACGAGCGGTTCGCCAAGGCGGTCGCGGACGACGCGGCGCCGGGCGCCACGGTGTGGGTCCAGGACTACCAGCTCCAGCTCGTGCCGGCCCTGCTGCGCGAGACCCGGCCCGATCTCAAGATCGGATTTTTTCTGCACATCCCGTTTCCGCCGGTCGAGCTGTTCATGCAGCTACCTCGCCGCGCCGACATTCTCAAGGGCTTGCTTGGCGCCGATCTGGTCGGCTTCCAGCGGCCACTGGGCGCGCAGAACTTCGTCCAACTGGCCCGGCATCTGCTGGGCACCCGCGTGCGGCGCGGCATCGTCGAGTGGGAGGGGCGCACCGTGCGCGCCGAGGCCTTCCCGATCTCGATCGACGTCGAGGAGATGCGCCGCCTCGCCGCGTCACCGGAGGTGCAGGCGAGGGCGAAGGCGATCCGCACCGAGCTCGGCGACCCGCGCACCATCATCCTCGGCGTCGACCGGCTCGACTACACCAAGGGGATCGAACGAAGGCTGAAGGCATTCCGGGAACTGCTGTCGGAAGGACGACTCACGGCGCCCGAGACGGTGATGGTACAAGTGGCTACGCCGAGCCGGGAGCGGGTGGAGCACTACCAGACCCTGCGGGTGAACGTCGAGCGCGAGGTCGGGCGGATCAATGGCGAGTACGGACGAGTTGGCCAACCGGCGGTGCACTATCTCCATCAGTCGTACAGTCGGGCTGAGCTGGCCGCGCTGTACGTCGCGGCCGACGTCATGATGGTTACTCCGCTGAGGGACGGGATGAATCTGGTGGCCAAGGAGTACGTCGGCGCGCGCGCCGACGGCGGTGGCGCCATCGTGCTGTCGGAGTTCGCCGGCGCCGCGGCCGAGCTGCGCCAGGCGTTCCTGTGCAACCCGCACGATCTCGACGGGGTGAAGGACGCACTCATGCGTGCGATTCACGTCGACCCGGTCGAGGGACGCAAACGGATGCATGCTATGCATTCCCACTTGCGCGCGCACGATGTCCGCAGCTGGGCGGACGCGTTCCTCGACGCACTCGGCGCGGCATCATGAACCGGCCGCTGACCCGGCGCCGGCTCGACAGCGCGAGACAACCGTCCCGACACCCTGAATGTACAAACGACCTCCATCGCTCCCACGAACAGGCCGGACATGAACCAGACCTCGGCGACAGGCACCGTCCTCTCGCTCGACCCGGACCTCCGCGCGGCTGTGCTTCGCGTCGCTCGCGTGCCCAACCTCTTGGTGGCATGTGACTATGACGGCACGCTCGCGCCGATCGTCGCGGACCCCACCAAGGCGACCCCGACCGCCGAATCCGTAGCCGCTGTACGCGCGCTGTCGTCGTTACCGCAGACGACGGTCGGCGTGATCAGCGGACGGGCTCTGCGCGACCTCGCCGCCCTGTCCCGCCTCCCCGCCGAGGTGCGCCTGGTAGGCAGCCACGGCTCCGAGTTCGACGTCGGCTTCGTCGACGAGCTTCCGCCCGAGCGCCAGCAGCGCCGTGCCGAGCTGCAGGCCGCACTCAACGCCATCTGCAACAACCAGCCGGGCGTACGCCTGGAGAGCAAGCCGGCCAGCATCGCCGTGCACACCCGGGCCGCGCCGCGCGACGTGGCCCAGCGGGTGTTCGACGCGGTCCGCAGCGGCGCCGCGCTGTGGCCGGACATCGAGGTGACCACCGGCAAGGAGGTCATCGAGCTGTCGGTGGTGCCGACCGACAAGGGCCTGGCCGTCGACGCGCTGCGCATGCAGGCGTCCGCGAGCGCGGTCGTCTACCTGGGCGACGACGCCACCGACGAGAAGGCCTTCGCCCACCTGCACGGCCCGGACCTGAGCATCAGGGTCGGCGCCGGCGACGAGACGCAGGCGCGGTTCAGCATCGACGGGGCGCAGGAGGCCGTCGCGGTGCTGGAGCTGCTGCTGTACACCCGGCGGCGCTGGCTCTTCGGCGAGCAGGCGGTGCCGATCGAGCGGCACTCGATGCTGTCCAACACGCACACGGTCGCGCTGCTCACCCCGGCCGCCCGGGTCACCTGGCTGTGCCACCCCAAGCCGGACTCGGGCGCGGTCTTCGCCGACCTGCTCGGCGACACCGCGGCCGGGCACTTCACGGTGCAGCCGGAGAAGGGCGGGACCCCGCTCGGGCAGCGGTACCGTCCCGGGACCATGACCGTGGAGACCCGCTGGTCGGGGCTCACCGTCACGGACTGGCTCGACCACCACCGCACCGGCAACTCGCTGATCCGCGTGCTGTCCGGCAGCTCGCGGGCGCGCATCGACTTCGTCCCGCGGCCGGACTTCGGCCAGGTGCACATCCGCTTACAGCCGCTGGGCGACGACGGCCTGCTCGTGCTCGGCTCCAACGAGCCCATCGTGCTGTACTCCCCCGGCATCGAATGGGACATCAGCTCCGACGGCCACAGCGACCTGGCCCGCGCCACGGTCGACCTGGGTGCCCTGGGCGGCAGCGCGATGCTCGAGCTGCGGCTGGGCACCGACTCGATCGAGGCGCCGCGGGTGCCCCTCGCGGAGCGGCAGATCGCAGCCGAGCAGTCCTGGCGGGACTGGTCGGACTCGCTGAAACTGCCCTCGGTCGCCAAGGACCTGGTCCGCCGCAGCGCGCTCACCCTGCGCGGGCTGTGGCACAAGCCGACCGGCGCGATCCTGGCCGCGGCGACCTCGTCGCTGCCGGAGGAGGTCGGTGGCTCCCGCAACTGGGACTACCGGTACTGCTGGCTGCGCGACGCCTCGCTGACCGCCAAGGCGCTCGTCGACCTCGGCTCGACCGAGGAGGCGGAGTCGCTGGTGCGCTGGACGCTGCGCGTCGCCGACAACACCGACGGGCACCCGGAGCGGCTGCACCCGCTGTACACGCTCGACGGCACCGAGCTCGGCCCGGAGGCCGTGATCGAGGCGCTGCCCGGCTACGCGGGCTCCCGCCCGGTGCGCATCGGCAATGCCGCCAACGGCCAGGTGCAGCTCGATGTGTTCGGCCCGGTCGCCGACCTGATCTGCACCCTGGCCGACGTGCGCCCGCCCGAGGAGGGCGACTTCGCGCTCATGCACGCGATGGTCGAGGCGGTCGAGCGGCGCTGGCACGAGCCGGACCACGGCATCTGGGAGGCCCGCCGCCGGCCCCGGCACTACGTGTACTCGAAGGTCATGTGCTGGATGACCGTGGACCGCGGCATCCAGCTCTTCGAGCGGCAGGGCCGGCTGGTGCCCGACGGCTGGCAGACGCTGCGCAAGACCATCGCCGACAACGTGCTCGACAAGGGCTGGAACGAGACGATCGGCGCGTACACGGTCGCCTACGGCTACGAGGAGATGGACGCCTCGGTGCTGTGGATCGGCCTGTCCGGCCTGCTGCAGGACGACGACCCGCGGTTCCTGGCCACGGTGCTCGCCGTCGAGGCCGAGCTGCGCGAGGGTCCGACCGTCTACCGGTACCGCTGGGACGACGGACTGCCGGGCGTCGAGGGCGGCTTCCACCTGTGCACCACGTGGATGATCGAGGCGTATCTGCGCACCGGCCGCCGGGCCGACGCGGAGGAGCTGTTCGCGCAGTTCATCGAGTGCGCGGGCCCGACGGGGCTGATCCCGGAGGAGTACGACCCGATGACCGAGCGGGCGCTGGGCAACCACCCGCAGGCGTACTCGCACCTGGGCCTGATCCGCTGTGCGCTGGAGCTCGACCGCTCGTAGCTTCGTCGCTGTGAGGGCGCCGTCTCCGGACGGCGCCCTCACAGTCTCACGTCGCGAGCGCGTCCACGACCGGACCGATCACGATCACGGCCGGCGGGCGCATCGCCGCCTCCTTGGTCTCGTCGGCGACCGTGGACAGCGTCGCCCGCACGATGCGCTGATCCCGGGTCGTCCCCTCCTGGATCACCGCGACCGGTGTGTCTGGCGCCCGGCCGTGCTCCTGCAGCACCGCGGCGATCGCCGGCAGGTTCTTCAGCCCCATCAGCACGCACACGGTGCCCCGCAGCCGGGCCAGCGCCGCCCAGTCGACCAGCGACTCGGCGTGGTCCGGCGCCAGATGGCCGGAGACCACCGTGAACTCGTGCGCGACCCCGCGGTGCGTCACCGGGATGCCGGCCGCGGACGGCACCGCGATCGCGCTGGTAACCCCTGGTACCACGAGCACCGGCACGCCCGCCTCGGCGCAGGCCAGCAGCTCCTCGCCGCCGCGGCCGAAGACGTACGGGTCGCCGCCCTTGAGCCGCACGACGAACTTGCCGGCCTGGGCCCGGTCGACGAGCACCCGGTTGATCTCCTCCTGCGCCGCCGAGGGCCCGTACGGGATCTTCGACGCGTCGACCAGCTCCACCTCGGACCGCAGCTCGTCCAGCAGCAGGCCGGCCGCGAGCCGGTCGACCACGACCACGTCGGCCGCGGCGAGCAGCCGGCGGCCGCGCACGGTCAGCAGCTCGGGATCGCCCGGTCCGGAGCCGACGAGCGCAACCGTGCCCCGCCGCGCCTCGGCGTGGGCCTCGTCGAGCCCACCGGTGGCCAACTGCTCGCCGATCGCGTCGCGAACCGCGACCGCGCGGACCGGGTCGCCGCCGGCCAGGACCGCGACGGTGACCGGGCCGTGGCGGGTCACCGCAGGCGTCCAGGCGGACGCGGCGTGGCGGTCGTCGGCGCGGACGGTGAAGATCCGCTTGGCCGCCGTCACCTCGCTGATGGCCCGGCCGGCCTCGGGGTCGTCCACGGCGACGTGGACCAGCCAGACGTCGTCGGCGTCGGCCGGCTCGAACCGGCGGGCCCGCCAGGTGAGCCGGCCCGCGTCGACGTGGGCCCGCAGCGCGGGGGTGATGTGCGGGGAGACGAGCACGACGTCCGCGCCCGCGTCGAGCAGAGCGGGCACGCGCCTGGTGGCGACGGCGCCGCCGCCGACCACCAGGACGCGTAAGCCGTCGAGTTGCAAACCGAGGGGGTAGGGGTTCACTTGTGGGATACTCCAGCAGAGTCGAAAGTCGCGACTTCGTGCAACACGCGGACAGCACTGGCCACGATCGGCAGCGCCAGGACGGCGCCGGTGCCCTCGCCAAGGCGCAGGCCGAGGTCGACGAGTGGTTCGAGCTCAAGATAGCCCAGCGCGACGGTGGCGCCCGGTTCGGCCGACCGGTGCCCGGCCACCATGGCCCCCACCGAGGCCGGCGCTAGGGCGTGCGCGGCGAGTGCGGCCGACGCGGCGATGACGCCGTCGAGGACCACCGGCACGCGCAGGGCGGCGCCCCGCAGGATGTACCCGGCCAGCGCCGCGTGCTCCAGCCCGCCGACCGCGGCCAGGATGTCGATCGGATCCTCGGCGCTGAGCCCGACGACGGCTGACGTGACGACCGCGACCTTCCGGGCGTGCGTCTCGCTGTCGATGCCGGTGCCGAGCCCGGTGACGGCGGCCGGGTCGGCGTGCGTGAACGCCGCGATCAGCGCCGCCGACGGCGTGGTGTTGGCGATGCCCATGTCGCCGGTGAGCAGCGCCCGGGCGCCGCTGGCGACGAGGTCGTCGGCGACCTGCATGCCGGCCTCGATCGCGCGCACGGTCTCCTCGCGCGTCATCGCCGGCTCGACGCTCAGGTCCCGGGTGCCGGCCCGCACCTTGCGGTCGAGCAGCGCCCCGGCCGGCTCCAGCGTGGCCTTCACGCCCACGTCCACGACCGTGACCGGCACGCCGGCCTGGCGCGCGAAGGCGTTGACGACCGCCCCGCCGGCCACGAAGTTGGCCACCATCTGCGCGGTGACCTCCTGCGGCCAGGGCGTGACGCCCTGCTCGTGCACGCCGTGGTCGCCGGCGAAGATGGCGAGCGCCGCCGGCTGCGGGATCGGCGGCGGGCACACGGCGGCGAGCCCGGCCAGGCGTACCGACAGGGTCTCCAGCGCGCCGAGAGAGCCCATGGGCTTCGTCAGGCGGGCCTGCAGCGCCCGGGCGGCGGCGATGGCCTCGTCGTCGAGCGGCCGGATCGCGGTGATCGTCTCGTTCAGCATGCTGAGCCTCCCAGTAGGTTCGACAACACCGCGACGAAGGCGTCACTCGTCGCAGTGTCCCGCACGGCAATACGTAACCAGTCCGGGCCCAGTCCCGGGAAGGTTTCGCCACGTCGCACCGCGAACCCGCGCTCGCGCAGCGCGGCGCGCACCTGCTCGCCGCCCGCCACCTTGATCAGCACGAACGAGCTCGACGGCCGCCCGGCGACCCGGACCCCGGCCCGCTCGAGCGCCCCGACGAGGTGCGCGCGGTCCGCGACGAGCCGCTCGGCGATCTCACGCTCCGTGTCGACCGCCCGGGCCGAGGCGCAGGCGAGCGCGGCGGCGAGGGCCGGCGTGGAGACGCTCCACAGTGGAGCGTGCTCGCGCAGCCGGTCGAGCAGGCCGGCCGGCCCCAGCACGTACCCGATCCGCAGCCCGGCCAGCCCCCACGTCTTGGTCAGGCTGCGGATGACGAGCAGCCCCGGCAGCTCGCGGTCGCTCGACAGCGACTCCGGCTCGCCCGGCACCGTGTCGGCGAACGCCTCGTCGACGACGGTGATCCGGCCGTCCCGGGCGATCGCGGCGATGGCCGCGGCCGGGTGCAGGACCGATGTCGGGTTTGTGGGATTGCCCACGATCACCAGGTCGGCGTCGTCGGGGATGGCCGGATCGATGAGTCGAAAGCCGTCCCGCTCCCGCAGCAGCACCCGCTCCACCGCGTGCCCCGCGGTCAGCAGCGCCGATTCCGGCTCGGTGAACTGCGGGTGCACCACCACCGCCCGCCGCGGCCGCAGCGCCTGGGCCAGCAGCGTGAAGGCCTGCGCCGCCCCGGCGGTCAGCAGCACCTCCTCCGGCGGCCGCCCGTGGCGCCGCGCGATGGCGGCCGTGGCCTCGGCCGGATCCGGGTATCGCGCCAGGTGCGCCAGCGACGCCGCGATCGGCCCGGTCAGCCAGGATGGCGGCGCCTCCTGCCGGACGTTGACCGCCAGGTCGACGAGGCCCGGCGCGACCTCCGCATCGCCGTGAAACCGCAGCATCAGGCGATCGTCGCGTATGACGGGTCGAATTGTCCTAGCTTAAGAATGTGATCGCGCGCACGATGCGGGTGGCCGGCGGCCTCCTCAAGCTCCTGCGGACCGGGCTGGTCGTCGGCCTCGCCGTCGCCGTGCTGGTCTACCCGCTGGCCGCCATCACCGGCGTGGGCGCGAGGCAGGGCGCCGAGGCACTGGCCACGCTGCCGGCCGCGCTGCGCCAGTCCTCCGACCGATACCTGCCCGCGCAGACCACGCGCGTGTACGCCGCGGACGGCACCACGCTGCTCGCGCAGTTCTACGAGGAGTACCGCACGTACACCACCCTCGCGGCGATATCGGTCAACGTCCGGCAGGCGATCGTCGCCGCCGAGGACGCGCGGTTCTACGAGCACCACGGCGTCGACTTCAAGGGCGTCGCGCGCGCGTTCGTGGCCAACCAGAAGGCCGGCGTGGTTTCGCAGGGCGCCTCGACGATCACCATGCAGTACATCCGCAACGTGCTGCGCGACTCCGCCCGCACGCCGGCCGAGGTCAACGAGGCGACGGAGCAGACCGGGGCGCGCAAGCTGCGGGAGATGAAGCTCGCGATCGAGCTCGAGAAGCACATGAGCAAGAACGAGATCCTGGAGCGGTACCTCAACGTCGCCTACTTCGGCCATCGCGCCTACGGCATTCAGGCCGCGGCGGAGGTGTACTTCTCGAAGAAGCCGGCCGATCTCACGCTGCCGGAGGCGGCCCTGCTGGCCGGGCTCGTGCAGGCCCCGTCGTCCTACGACCCGGCCGACGCCGACCCCAAGGCCGCGACCACGCGCCGCGACTACGTCATCGACCGGATGGTCGACCTCGACTACCTCAGCCGCGCCGACGCCGACACCGCGCACGCGGAGCCGATCGCGCTGAGGCTCACCGAGCCGCCGAACGACTGCCTCGCGACCCGTCCCGGCTGGGGGTTCTTCTGCGCGATGTTCCGCTCGTGGTGGACCGGCCAGAGCGCGTTCGGCGCAAGCTCGAACGAGCGCCTCGACAAGCTGCGCCGCGGCGGATATACGGTGGTCACCTCGCTCGACCCGCGCATCCAGGAGATCGCTCAGCAGCAGATCCTCAAGCGGGAGAAGACCGGCAGCCCGTACGCGCTGGGCCAGGTCGCCATCGAGCCCGGCTCCGGCCTGATCCGGGCCATGGCGGTCAACCGGGTGTACTCCCTCGACCGCGCCAGCAACGGCCCGCACTCCGATCCGCGGCAGCGCGCGCGGATGCGAGGCAACTACCCGAACACGGTCAACCCGCTGCTCGGCGGCGGCGACATGGCCGGATACCAGGCCGGGTCCACGTTCAAGATGTTCACCATGCTGGCCGCCCTTGAGCAGGGCCTGCCGCTGTCGACCGCGATCTATTCGCCGAAGACGTACCAGTCGAAGTACAAGACCGGCCGGGACAGCTCCGCCCACTGCGGCGACGACTTCTGGTGCCCGTCCAACGCCTCGGACTCGATGACCGGCCAGCAGACCATGTGGTCGGGCTTCGGCAAGTCGGTCAACACGTACTTCGTCCAGCTCGAGCAGCGCGTCGGCGCCGAGTCCGCGGTCCGCATGGCCGAGCGCCTGGGCCTGCGCTGGCGGACCGGCATCGACCAGCTCCAGGCCTCTCCCGCCAAGGCCAAGAGCTGGGGCGCCTTCACGCTCGGCGTCGCGGACACCACACCCCTGGAGGTGGCCGGCGCCTTCGCCACGGTCGTCGCCGACGGGGTACGCTGCGAGCCCATCCCCGTGATGTCGATCACCGACGCCTCCGGCAAGCCCGCCGTGGACGACAAGGGCGTCCCGGTCACGAATCCCCGCTGCGCTCAGGTCCTCTCGGCCGACGTCGCCCGCGGCGCCGTGGACGCGGCCCGCTGCGTGACCGGGTACCGCGCCACGACCGGCGACTGCGGCGGCTGGTCCACCGCTCCCCGTGTCTACTCGACGGTCGGGCGCCCGGTCGCGGGCAAGTCCGGCACGACCGACGACGACCGCTCCGCCTGGTTCGTCGGCATGACTCCCGGCCTGACCGTCGCCGGCTTCATCGCCGACCCGGACAACCCGCTGCACCGCGTCGGCTCGGGCAACGCGGGCAAGCCTCGCGAGACGGTGGCCGAGACCCTGCGCGACGCGTTGGCCGGCACGCCGGTGCGCGACTTCGTCGCCCCGAGCCCCGCCGTCGCGGGCAAGTCCCCCGCCAAGGCTCGCGCCCGCACCTCGAACGCCAAGCCCACGACCGGCGCCCCACGCCGCTGACCCCCACGCTCGCTCGACGCGCCCCGTCGTTCCCAGACGTGCCCCCACCGGGAGACCCGACGGCTTCAGCCAAAGCGCCCCTCGGGATAGCAACTGAGCCGACGCGCGCCGGTGAGTCCGGTAGCTTCAGCGACGCGCCCATCGGGAGGACGGTGACCGAGCCGACACGCGGCCGGTGAGCCCGGTAGCTTCAGCCCGATGCGCCCTCGGGACGGCGACCAGAGCACGCGCGGCCGGTGAGCCCGGTAGCTTCAGCCGACGCGCCCGGGAGGATGGCGACCGAGCCAGCGCGCGGCCGGTGAGCCCGGTGGCCTCAGCCCGATGCGCCCTCGGGACGGCGACCAGAGCACGCGCGGGCGGTGAGCCCGGTGGCCTCAGCCGATGCGCCCTCGGGACGGCGACCAGAGCACGCGCGGCCGGTGAGTCCAGCCGATGTGATCCCGCTGCCGACAGCGACCAAAGGCCCGTCGACGGCCGGTGGCTTCAGCGGATGTCGGACGGGAGCAGCGACCAGCTCTCCAGATCGACACGCCCGCTGGCGAGCGAGCCCGCGTTGCGCAGAAGACCCTCGTAGGTGAACCCGGCCTTCTCCGCCACCCGCCGCGACGCCACATTGCCGGGTGCCACGCGTAGCTCGATGCGCTGGAACCGGTGCTCCAGCAGCAGCGACAGCGCCAGCACGTCGACCGCCTCCGGGGCCACGCCGTATCCGCGGGCATCGGCCGCCACCGCGTACGCGATCTCGGTCGACCGCGTCAGCCAGTCGGTGTTCTTCGTCCACAGGCACCCGACGAGCCGCTCGTCCTCGCGCCGCACGATCCCGTAGTGATCACCGGCCCCGCTGTCCCGCCGCTCGACCGCGAACTCGGTGCACCAGGCGTATCCGTCGAACTCCTCCAGCTCGTCCTGCGCCACCGGCAGCCAGCGCCGCACGAGCCGGTCGGCGAAGATCTCGGCGACCCGCTTGTCGTCATCGGCACACAACGGCCGCACGGTCAGCCGCGGCGTCTCGACCACCAGCGAGGGAAATCGGCGCAGCGCCACCGACCACGTCGCCACTAGGCTGCCTCGCTCGAACCACCGGCCGGCGGCTTCCCGCCACCGCTCCCCGCACCACCCGCGTCAGCGTCGGAGCCCCCGGAACCGGCCACACCCTCACCGGGCCGGGAGCCGACCGGCCCATCGGCGCCCTCGGCCGCGAGCCCGCCCTCGGCGGATCGAGAGTCGGACAGATCCCCGGCGCCCAGAGAGCCGGGCGCGGCATCGGCGGACCGGAAGCCGGAGGCTGGGCCAACCGGCGCGGACCCGGGCGGCGCGGACACGGGGCTCGGCCCGGACGGATCTGAAGGCAAGCCCGAAACAGGCGAAGAAGGCACGGAACCGGACACTACCGAACCGGACGGCCCCAAGACCGGCGCCGACACGGGCGCGGCCGGAATCGACGCGATTTCGACAGCGGACCCGGACGACGGCGGCGCCGAAACCGGCGGCGCGGACACGGGAGCCTGTTCCGGAAGATCGCCGCCCGGGAGCGACGGCGAGGAGTAGGTCCCGGGCGCGCTGTCGGGCGAAGGCACGAGTTCCGACCCCGCGGCGGGCATGGCGGTGACGCCGACCGGCGCCGCGGAAACCGGAGCGGTCGCCCCCGGCATGGGCGCCGACGAGACGGGCATCGCCGCCGAGGTGGCCGGGCTGATCACCCCAGCGGGCCGCTCCCCCACGGCCGGCGGCGTCGATACCGGCTGAGCGGCGGAACCCCCAGGCGCGGAAACCGGCTGAGCGGCGGAACCACCCGGAGCGAACACCGGTTGAACGGCGGAACCGCCGGGCGCGGACGAAACCGGCTGGGCGGCGGACGAGGGCTGCGCCGCGGAGGGCTGGGAGGGCGCGGTCGGCGGCGAGATCGCTGAGGTCGTCGGCACAACCCCAGACGATGGCAGGCCCACGGCCGTCACGGGGCCGTTCGAGCCGGAAGGCACCCCAACGCTCGCCTCATCGGTCGCAGTGAGCGGCGTTTCACCGGGCGCACCACTGGTGGCGGCGGGCAGGACCGTCGTCCCCTCCTCGTCCGCGCCATCAGCCGGGCCGGTCGACCAGGGCCCCGACGTCACCGAGCCCGCGGCGGTCAACCCAGCCCCGGACCGAGCACCACCCGCCGAGTCACCCGGCTCGCCCGAGTCGCCATCGCGAAACCAGTCCGCTTCGTCCGACACTACGGAAATGTCGGACATGGCCGCACTATCCGAGGAAGCCCACTCCCCCGCCGAACCGACAGAGCCCGAACCCTCCGAACCCGCTCCGCCCGAGACGGACCCCGAACCCGCAAAACCCGAACCGGCGGAGCCCGGACCCGCAGAGCCCAGACCGCCAGAGCCCAGACCGGCAGAGCCCGAACCCTCCGATCCCACCCCGCCCGAGACTGACCCCGAACCGGCGGACCCCGGACCAGCGGAGCCCGGACCGGTGGACCCCGAGCCGGTGGAGCCCGGGTCTACAGAACCCGGACCCGCCAACGACGGCGCACCCGACACCGCGGCCGCGGACGACTGGCCCACGGACGCCGAAAGAGCGGACGCCGGAGCCGCGGACGACACACCCCCCGACGCCGGAACCACCGGCGACGGAACTCCCGACACCGGGACCACAAGCGACGGAACTACCGACGCTGGGGCCACCGGCGACGAAGAAGCCACCGACCTAGACGCGGGCGACACGGAGGCGGACGACGGAGGTGCGGACGGCGTAGCGGCCGACGACGGGGCGGATGACACGGGCGTGGACGACGCCGGGAGCGACGAGGCCGGCGACGAGGCAAGCGACGAGGCCAGGGCGGCCGGCTCGGACAGGGACGGTGAGGTCCATGACATCGGCATCGCGGGGCCGAGCGCCGGGCCGAACGGCGACGACGCGCCCGGCGAGGTCGGCGCGTTCGCCGGCACGCCGGAAGCCGCCGCGGCGCCGGACGGCGAGCCGGGCACCGCGGACGTAGCGGACACCGGGGACGAAACGGGCCCGGCGGAGAGAACCGACCCCGGCGCCGAGCCGGTGGCCGGCGAAGCGACGGAGACCGGGGACGAGCCGACCGCGGTGAGCGGGGGTGATGAGACGACCGGCGCGGGCGCGGCCGGGTCGGAGGCGAGCGCAGCGGCCGCGGCGATCGAACCGGGGCCGCCCGGGCTGGACAGGATCGAGCCGGGGATGGCCGAGCCGGGCAGGCGCGGCGGCGCGGCGGGCTCGGGCGCGGTGTAGTCGGCCGTGTAGCTCGGGCCGGTGCCCGCGGCGGCCGGGACGCCGGTCATCCGGGCCGTGGGGAAGGTCAGCTGGGGGACGGAGGGCCGCCCATACGGACTGGTCGACGGCGTGCTCCACTGGCCCGGCGCCGGTGCGGCGGTCGCGCCGGCCGCGGCCACGAAGCGGGACGCGATCGACGGCGTGCCGGCCCAGTGCAGGCCCAGGTAGGAGGCGTGCACGCCGCGCTGCACGAAGCCCTCGGCCGGGCCGCCGGCCCACGTCCAGGCGGCCTGCTGGCCCGCGCGCGGCGTGATGGTCGTGCGGTGCATCTTGTGGCCGATGACCTGCGCGCCGACCGGCAGCAGGACCGACGAGGATCGGGCGGTGGCCTCGCGGTAGCCGAGGACGACCAGGTCGGTCTCCCGGGCCGAGGCGTCGACGACCCCGCACATCGGGCGGCCGTTGTAGTCGCGGCACAGCCAGACCAGGCCGGTCCCCTCGGCCGCGATCGGCTTGCCGGCCGCGGCGTGCGCGGCGACGGCGGAGCGGAGGCGGCCGTTGAAGGTGAGCTCCTCCGCGTAGGACTCGGGCAGCGCGGCGCCGATGACCAGTCCGTCGACGTTGGCCGGCAGCGCCTCGTCGCGCAGCGGGTCGAACGGCACGACCTCGGCACCGGCGGCGGCGAGCAGCTCGGCGGTCTCCGGGTAGGCGAAGGCGACGCCCACGATCGGGCGGCGGCCGATGCGCGTGGCCGCGAGCGAGGACGGGGCGGCGTCGCTCGCGCCGGCTGCGGCCACCTCGGCCTCGGCGTTCCACGGGTCGGAGATCAGCCGGGGCGCGGAGCGGGCCAGCGCCATGGTGCGGTCGATGTCGACGGCGCCGGCGATGACCTCGCCGAGGCGGCGCACGGCGCGCACGGCGTCGATGTTGTGGTGCACGACCGGGACGACCCCGTGGTGGCGGGACGGCAGCGGGGCCCCGGCGTCGCCGGCGTCGCTGAGGGCGTGCCGGCGCAGGGCGCCCAGGACGGGCACCCCGATGTCGTCGAGCGCCTCGCGCAGCAGCTGCTCGTGGCGGCTGGAGGCGACCCGGTTGAGGATCACGCCGCCGAGCCAGAGCAGCTCGTCGTAGGCGCGGAAGCCGTGCACGAGGGCGGCGACTGACTGGCCCATCGCGCCGACGTCGACGACCAGGATGACGGGTGCGCGCAGCAGGCCGGAGATCTGCGCGGTGGACTCGCTGTCGGTGCGCCCGGCGAGGCCGTCGAACAGCCCCATCGTGCCCTCGACCACGGCGATGTCCAGCGACGCGGCGCCATGGGCGAACAGCGGCCCCATCCGCTTGGCCCCGACCAGGCGCGGGTCGAGGTTACGGCCCGGGCGGCCGGCGGCCAGGCCCAGGTAGGCGGCATCGACGTGGTCCGGCCCGATCTTGAACCCGGCGGCCCGGTAGCCGCGTGCCGACAGCGCCGCGAGCAGGCCGACCGACACGGCCGTCTTGCCATGACCGGACGACGGCGCGCTGATCACCAGCCGCGGGATCGTGCTCATGTGCTCCTCCGGCGCTGAGGCGTAGGTGTGTCCCGGACGATACCGAACGGGCGCCACCCCAGCCGCCCCGAAGGGACGGGATACTGTGCATGGTTGTGTACCGGTTTCTCGCGACGCCCCGGTGGCTCGGCTACGCCGCGCTGATGGTGGCCGCGGTGACCGTCATGGTGCTGCTCGGCCTCTGGCAGCTTGACCGCTATCACCAGCGGGCCGAGATCAACGCCCGGATCAACGCGGGCACGTCGGCGGCGCCCGTGCCACTGACCGGCGTGGTCGGCGCGCCGTCCGGGGCGGCGGGGACGGTCGGGCCGCCGCCTGCGGAGCACACCGAGTGGACGCGGGTGACGGTGACGGGCCACTACGACCCCGCCCACGAGATCCTCGTGCGCGGCCGCACCGTCGAGGGCGCGGTCGGCTTCGAGGTGCTCACCCCGCTGGTGCTGAGCGACGGCACGGCCGTGCTGGTCGACCGGGGCTGGGTGCGCCCGGCCGCGGCCGGTGCGCTCACGGCCCCCGAGGTGCCTGCGGCGCCGGGCGGCAGCGTCACCGTCGCCGGGCGGCTGCGCCCGCCGGAGAGCCGGGGCGGCCGGCCGCAGGAGGTCAACGGCCGCACGGAGATCCGCCGGATCACGCCCTCGGCGATCGCGCCCGCGCTGCCCTACGCGCTCTTCGACGCCTACGTGAGCTCCGACGAGCCGGCGCCGGGCTTCACGGCGGTGCCGGCGGAGAAGCAGAACGCGCTGCAGAACGCCGGCTACGTGCTGCAGTGGTGGCTCTTCGCCGCGATGACGGTCTACGGTTTCGGCTACCTCGCCCGCCGGGAGGCCCGCGGCCCGCGCCCGGCGAGCCTGCTCGACGACGAGGCCGATGAGGACGAGGAAGCGGCTCACGGCGCCTCCCGCTGAGCGGCGATGCCACGGTGGATCGTGCGCACCGCGTCGATGGTGTCCGCCTCCTCGGGGCGCTTGTCCTCCCGATACCGCAACACCCGTGCGAACCGCAGCGCCACCCCGCCCGGATAGCGCGGTGACGTCTGCACCCCGTCGAAGGCCACCTCGACGACCAGCTCGGGCCGCACCCGCACGACCCACTCGGACTCGACGGCATCCTCGACGGCCAAGGCCCGCAGCCGCTCGGTCTGCCACCGCAGCATCTCATCGGTCATGCCCTTGAAGGTCTTGCCCAGCATGACGAACCCCCCACCGTCTGGGTCGCGGGCGCCGAGGTGGAGGTTGGACAGCCAACCCCGGCGCCGCCCATGGCCCCACTCGACGGCGAGGACCACCAGGTCGAGCGTGTGCCGGGGCTTGACCTTGACCCAGGCGGAGCCCCGGCGGCCCACGTCGTAGGGCGCGGCGGCCGACTTGATCACCAGGCCCTCGTGCCCGGCGGCGACCGCGAGCGCGAAGGCCTCCTCCGCCTCGTCGGCCGTGGCGACCATGGTGCGCCCGACCCGCATTCGCTCGGGGACCACGCGATCCAGCGCCGCCCACCGCGCCGAGGCCGGCTCGTCGAGCAGGTCCGCGCCGTCCAGGTGCAGGATGTCGAAGAAGAACGGCCGCAGGACCGACAACCCGTCGCGGCGCGAGGCCCGGCTCGAGGTCTCCTGGAAGGGGATGGCCCGGCCGCTGTCCGGGTCGACGCCGACGGCCTCGCCGTCGAGCACGATCGAGGACACGTCCAGCTCGGCGACGGCGGCGACCACGCCCGGCATGCGCGCGGTGAGGTCGTCGAGGCTGCGGCTATACACCAAGATCGCCGAACCGGAGCGATGCACCTGGATCCGGACTCCGTCGATCTTGTCGTCGGCGGCGGCCGGGGCACCGGTGGCCGCGACGGCCTCGGTGGCGTTGGGTGCGCTGGAGGCGAGCATCGGCGAGAGCGGCCGGCCGACGGTGAGCCGGTAGGCGTCCAGCGCATCGGCCCCGCCGAGCAACGCGGAGACCGCGACGGCCTTGAGGTCGCCGGCCAGCAGCAGGGCCCGGCGCACCGAGACGGAGGGAATCTCGGCTGCCCGGGCCAGCGCGTCGGCCAGCAGCCCGGCCTGCGCGCCCTGGCGCACCTCGCCGCTGAGCAGCCCGACGAGCAGCCGCCGCTCGGCGTCGGTCGCCGCGCCGAAGAGGGCCGCGACCTCCTCGCGACGGGCGGCCTGGGAGCCCTTGCCGGACAGCTGCGACATCCGCTCGAACGCGATGTCGACGTCGGCGACGCTCAGCGAGGCCTCGGCGGCGGGCGGGGGCAGGTCGCGGAGGCTCGCATAGCCGACCCCGGTCTGGCGCTGGCGCAGCTCGCCGGAGAGGTAACCGGCGCCGGCGGAGACGGTGCGCTCGTCGCCGGACCCGGCCAGGCCCCGCAGTGCGGCCGCGAGCAGCTCGATCTTGGCGTTGCGGGCGGGCGTCGCCGCCACCGCCCTCGAAACCGCGGCCAGCTCCTCGAATCGCATACCCCGGATTCTGCCCCCGAGGTACGACAAAAATGACGATCAGCGGTAGGCCCGGCGCACGGCGTCGAGGACCCAGCCCATCCGGCTGACGGCGGTGTCCGGGTGCTCGCCGAACTCGTGGGCGACCAGCGCCGCGCACCCGCGCGACCCGTGCCGGCGGACGCTCACCATGACCGCGCGGCGGATGCGTGCCGGGTCGAGCGGCTCCGACGACTGCACGTCCGACACGAAGAGCGCCTCGGCGCGGACGTGTTCCAGTAGCTGCGGCGTCATGACTTGCTCCCTTCGCCTCGGCCAAGTCCACGCTCCCGCCGGAGCACCGTCGTGTCCTTCGGGTTGCGAACAGGGAGGTAGTCGCGGGCAGGGAGGTATCGGACGACCAGACGGGAACGGCGCTGTGACCGGAAACCAACTGTGGATCATCCGACTGGACGACGGGCCCCGAGCTTCGATGACGGAGAATCGTCGTGTGACCACAATCCGTGAGCAAATGCCGTTGTGGAGGGTCTTCGTCGCGTTCGGGACGGTGATCGCCGCGGCGTTCGTCGCGATGCTCGCGTTCGGGCCGGCGCCCTGGCTCAGCGGAGGCCTGTACACCGGGCTGTCCGCACTCACGGCCGCCACGGTCCTGTACGCCGCCCGGCGGTACCGTTCGCCGGGTCGTGCCGGCGAGCTGACCGGCTGGTACCTGCTCGGCGCCGGCCAGCTCGCCTACGCGGCCGCCGACTCGATCTACCTCGTACAGAGCGTGGTCCACGGCACGATCACGTTCCCGAATGTCGCCGACGCCCTGTACCTGGCGCAGTATCCCCTGATCATCGGCGCGCTGCTGAGCTTCGTGCGCCGCCGGACGCCGGGCCGGCACACCCCGGCACTGCTGGACGCCGGCATCCTGGCCACCGCCGCCGGCCTGCTGTCGTGGTTGTACCTCATCGGCCCGCTGACCGGCGCGGCGGACATGACCATGGCGGCCCGGCTGGTGAGCATGGCGTATCCGCTGGGCGACCTGCTGGTTCTCGTCATCGGCCTGCGCCTGATGCTCGGCGGCGGTGCCCGCTCCCCCAGCTACCTCATGCTGCTGGCCAGCCTGTGCACGATGCTCGTCGGCGACACCGCGTTCACGCTGCTCGGCGGTAGCGTGCCCGCCTGGGTGGGCTTCCTGTGGCTGCTGACGTACATCCTGCTCGGCGGGGCCGCGTTGCACCCCTCGATGCACCGCGTCAACGAACCACCGGCGCGGCGAGCGACGCCCACGACGTCCGCGCGCCTGATCGCCCTGGCCGCCGCCTCGCTGCTTGCCCCCGTGGTACTCCTGGTGCAGTACGAAACCGGCAGGACGCGCGACGTCCCGGTGATCGCCGTCGTGTGCGCGCTGCTGTTCCTGCTGGTGCTCGGGCGGATGGCCGGCCTCGTCGCGGACCAGCGCCGGCTCGCCGCCACCGACATGCTGACCGGGCTGCACACCCGGCGGGCGTTCGAGGAGCGCCTCCGCGCGCCGCGGCGCGCCCGGCCCTTCGGCGTGATCCTGCTCGACATCGACCACTTCAAGTGCATCAACGACTCGTTCGGCCACCCGGCCGGCGACCGGGTGCTGCGGGAGGTCGCCGACCGGCTGCGCGCCGCGGCCGGCCCCGGCGTGGTCGTCGCGCGCTACGGCGGCGAGGAGTTCGCGCTGCTCGTGCCCAGCGCGGAGGCGTCGCGGACGGCCGAGCTGGCGGACCGGTTGCGCTCGGCCGTGAGCGGCGTCCCGATCGACGTGGGCGGCGGTGTCCTCCGCACGGTCACGGTCTCCGCCGGTACGGCGGTGCTGCCGGCCAACACCACGGTGCCGGACGAGCTGGTCCTGCTGGCCGACCGGGCGCTCTACGCGGCCAAGCGGGCCGGCCGCGACCGGGTCGTGGCCGCCGCCACGTTGCCGCCATCGGCCGCCGCGTCGAGCCGGCGGCCGTCCGACGCCGACGAGTGGCCCGCCCCGCTATCCCGCGCGCGCCGCACCGAGCTCGAGGCGGCCTGACAGCAGCGCTTCGAGGGCATCCGGACGTACCGGACGGGAGAAGAGGAAGCCCTGGGCGTGCTCGCAGCCGAGGGCGCGCAGCGTCGAGGCCTGCTCCTCGGTCTCGACGCCCTCGGCGACGGTCTGCAGCGCCAGCCCGCCGGCCAGCTGCAGGATGGCGCGCATGAGGGTGGTGTCGACGGCCATCGCGACGAACGTACGGTCGATCTTGAGCACGTCCACGGGCAGGTGCACCAGGTACGCCAGCGACGAGTAACCCGTGCCGAAGTCGTCGATCGCGACCCGCACCCCGTCGGCGCGCAGGGCGTCGAGCCGGGCCGTCGACTCGGCGTCGGCGACCAGCGTGCTCTCCGTCACCTCCAGCACCAGCGCCGCCGGGGGCAGTCCGGCCGCCTCGAGCGCGGCCCGCACCCGGTCGACGAAGTCCGGCTCGCGCAGCTGGTGCGCGGCGACGTTGACGGTGAGGCCGACGCCGTCGCGCTCGTACCACGCCCGCGCCTGCGCGCACGCCCGGCCGAGCACCCACCAGCCCAGCGGCACGATCAGCCCGGTGGCCTCGGCGACGGGGATGAACACGCCGGGCGGGATCGGGTCGCCCCCGGGCGGGTGCCAGCGCAGCAGCGCCTCGACCGCGGTGATCCGGCCGTCGGCGAGCCGGACGACCGGCTGGTAGTGCAGCTCGAACTCGCCGTCTCGCAGCGCCCGGCGCAGCCCCGCGGCGAGCTCGCGGTGCCGGTCGACGGCGGTGCGCAGCCCCGCGTCGAAGCGCACGATCCGGTCCTTCCCGCCGCCCTTGGCCGCATCCAGCGCGAGGTCGGCGTCGCGCAGCACCTCCGCCGAGGTCCGCTGCCCGTCGGCCACGACCACGCCCGCGCTGCCGGTGAGGTGCACCTGGCGCCCGCCGACCTGGTACGGCGGGCGCAGCCGGGCCAGCGCGCGCTCGGCCGCGTCGGCCGGTGCTGATCCGCGCCACACGGCGGCGAACTCGTCGTCGCCGGGCCGGGCGAGCAGGTCCGCGTCGGGCAGCGCGGCCCGCAGCCGCCCGGCGACCTGCACCAGCAGGGCGTCGCCGGCCTGGTGCCCGAGCTCGTCGTTGATCTCCTTGAACCCGTCCAGGTCGAGCAGCACCACCGTCAGCCCCGGCCGGATGCCGGCCAGCAGCCCGGTCAACAGGGCCCGGTTCGCCAGGCCGGTGACCGGGTCGCGGGTGGCGCGCTCGCGCAGGGCCCGCTCGAGCCCCCGGCGCCGCGCCGAGGACCGGGCCAGGGAGCGTGCCAGCCGGCGCGACCGGCGCAGCACGAGCGCCACGGCTACGCCGGCGGCGACGAGCGCGACGGCGCCGGCCAGGACGGATGAGAATTGCCGGATCATCGACGGTACCGCGGCCAGGAACGCCGCCCCGGACACCGAGACGGCGACGAGCAGCGCCCTCTCGCGGCCCGCCAGCCCGGGCCGCCGCGGACGAGGGCTCGGCTTGCGACGCACACGAAGATGCTATGCCCCGCATATCCGATTTTTCGGACTTAACGGATAACACGCTGTTGTCGACTCAGCGCGGGCCAAAACGGAGCCGGTCCCGCCGGCACCGACCGCCACAAACGCGGCGTGGCGCCGCGGCAACGCCGCGACGCCACGCTTCCTCCGCCCAACAGGGCTTGGGCCAAATTTCTCAGCCGCGCCACTCGAAGCCCGACTCGACGACGACCTTGTCCGCCGTCGCGGCGATCCGGTCCGCGAAACGGTTCGCGTGGTGCCCGCAGAAGGCCAGCTCGCCGGCGGTACCGAAGGTCACCGTCAGCTTCGCCGCCGCGCCGCAGCTGTCGCAGCGCTCGCTGGCCAGCTCGGGGACGACGTGGACGGCCGGGCGCGAGATCAGCATCGGGGTCATCTCGGTCTCCTCGGGCTCGTAACGGATGGTGGCAATCCGATATGTGACATTTCCGCGTGTTGCGGCTTACCAAACCAACACTACGTTCGTCTGAATTGCGCGCCTAGTTCGTAAGCGTTGGCATTTGGTTACGACCCGGTTGCCATGACCGGCCGTTCGTCCGATGCATCACGGACGCATTTCACATAGCCGCCCGGCAACGTTTCGACACCCGGCGCCCGGCCGGAACGCGGATCGCCCGGGCCGAGCGCGGGCCACGCGGGCCGAGTCCACAGTGGACGGGCGGGCCGGCGGGCGGACACCCCAACGGCAACTCGCGGCGAACCGGCGGCGTACCCCGGGCTGCCGAATCTTGTGGAGTCCGGACGACAACGCCGGGTGCAGCACCTCGCCACGAGGATTCCGCCAGCCAGGGAAGGGCTTTGCATAGATGATTCGTCGCCACGCCCGCACATTGATGCCGATCGCCGCACTCGCCATCGGCGCCGTATTCGGCACCGCCGTCCACAGCGGTACCGCCGCCGCGGAGACGACCGACGTCGTGCGCTCGGGCGCCGCTGACGACACCTACAGTTCCAGCAGCCGCCCGTCGTACAACTTCGGCTCCTCCGACACCCTCGTCGCGGGCCGCAACGGCGGCGACACGATGGTGACCTACCTGAAGTTCAACGTCGCCGCCCCCGGCACCGGCGCGACCGTCAAGAGCGCCAAGGTGACGCTGACCGTCGCGTCGCGGAAGGTGCCCGGCTCGATCTCGCTGAGCCGCGTCGCCAGCACGGCGTGGAGCCAGAAGACCCTGTCGGCCAAGAACCGTCCCGGGCTCGGTGCGGTCGTGAGCACCGTCCGGCCGGCCTCCGGCGCGGAGACGGTGACCTTCGACGTGAGCTCCGTGGTCAAGGGCGGCGGGACGTACGCCTTCGCGGTCACCTCGACCGTCCCGAACAGCCCGGCGCGGTTCCGCTCCGCCGAGGCGGCCGGCGGCCGGCCGGCGCTGAACGTCACCGTGAGCCGACCGACCGCCCCGCGGCCGGTGGAGACCTCCCCGACGACCGGCCCGGCCACCAACCCACCGAGCAACCCGCCGAGCAACCCGCCGGCCAGCAGCCCCGCGCCGACCGCGCCCGGCACCTGCAAGGTCGACGCCAAGCTGGTCCCGAGCTGCGGCGTGCTGTGGGGCGCGGCGGCCGGCGGCTTCTCCGACGTGCCGCGCGACCAGGCCCTGAAGACCTTCGAGGCCAAGTCGGGCCGGACGTCGACGATCTACCACACGTACCACAAGGGTGACCAGCTCTTCCCGACCAAGAGCGAGATCGCCATGACCAACGACCCGGCGAACCCGCGCACGCTGATGCTGAACTGGAAGGTCGGCTACGGCACCACGTGGGCCAACGTGGCCCGCGGCGACGTGGACGCGCGCATCGACCGGCTCGCCGGCTACATCAAGGCCAACTACACCAAGCCGTTCTTCATGGTGCTGCACCACGAGCCGGAGAACGACGTGAACCCGGCCGCCGGATCGGGGCAGACCGCCAAGGACTACGCGGCGATGTTCCGCCACACCGCGCTGCGCCTGAAGGCCGCCGGGGTCGGCAACGCCGTGTTCGTGATGGCGTACATGAACTACGAGAAGTGGAACAACACCTCGTGGTGGGGCGACCTGTACCCCGGCGACGACGTCGTGGACTGGGTCGGCGTGGACACCTACAACAACGCGCAGCCGGGCGGTTTCCACTACGGCGACTTCAACTACATGATGAACCGCACCAACAGCGCGAAGTTCCCGGGCTTCTACACCTGGGCCACCACGCAGCACGCGAGCAAGCCCATCATGGTCGCGGAGTGGGGCGTGTACGACTCGTCGCCGACGGTCGTGGGCAAGAACAAGGCCGACGTGTACGCCACCGTGCTGCCCCAGCTGGCCAAGATGCCACAGATCAAGGGCCTGGTGTACTTCGAGACCGAGCGCGACCAGAGCGGCCACGACATCCGCATGGACGACACCCCGGAGGCGCTGGCCGCCTTCAAGAAGATCGCCGCCGACCCACGGTTCAACGTGCAGCTTTGAACACCCGGTTCCCCCCGGTGAGTGAAGGCCGTCCGGACGCACAGTCCGGGCGGCCTTCGCCATTTCCGCCCCCGCCCGCTTCGCAACCGGCCGCGGCAACTGCGATGCTCCCGCCGGGGTCCCGGGGCCGCCACCGGTGCGCCGGAACCTAGTCGCAGCAAGGAAAACGCGGCACCGAACCGCGGCACATCAAATGACGCAACGAAATGCCGGCTCACCGTAAAGGGGACGCAGACATAATGACGAAGAACATCGCCCGTCGCGCCATTACCGGAATCGTCTTCGGCGCCGCCGCCACGGCCGCCACCGCCTTCACCTTCGGCGCGGCCGCCTCGGCCGCCCCGGCGGAGGGCACCGTGCGGGGCACGGACGCCGCCGGCGTGCTGAAGGACCGGTACATCGTGGTGATGAAGGACGGCACGACTGCCACCTCGGACGCGCTCGCCGGCAAGGTCGGCGGGAAGATCGAGGGCCGGTTCGACAGCGCGGTGCGCGGTTTCTCCAGCCGTATGAGCGCCTCGGCCGCTCGCCGTCTGGCCGCCGACCCGGCCGTCGCCTACGTGGAGCAGGACCGCGTGGTCTCGATCGAGACCACGCAACCGGGCGCCACCTGGGGCCTGGACCGCATCGACCAGCCGGCGCTGCCGCTCGACGGGGCGTACACCTACGGGCCGTCGAGCAACGTCACCGCGTACATCATCGACACCGGCGTCCGCCTCACCCACAGCGAGTTCGGCGGTCGTGCCCGCTCCGGCTACGACTTCGTGGACAACGACGCCGATGCGAGCGACTGCCAGGGCCACGGTACCCACGTCGCGGGCACTGTCGGCGGCAAGACCTACGGCGTGGCCAAGGACGTCAAGATCGTCGCCGTCCGGGTGCTCGACTGCTCGGGCAACGGCTCCTACTCGCAGATCATCTCCGGCGTCGACTGGGTCACCAAGAACGCGGTGAAGCCGGCCGTGGCGAACATGAGCCTCGGCGGCTCGGCGGGCGCCACCCTGGACAACGCGGTCAAGCGCTCGATCGCGTCGGGCGTCACGTATGCCGTCGCGGGCGGCAACGACTCGGCCAACGCGTGCGGCAAGTCGCCGGCCCGCCTGCCGGAGGCGATCACCGTCGGCGCGACGGACAGCAACGACGCCCGCGCGAGCTTCTCCAACTTCGGCAACTGCCTGGACATCTTCGCCCCGGGCGTGAACATCACGTCCAGCTCCAACAGTTCCGGCACCGCCACCCAGCGGATGAGCGGTACCTCGATGGCGACCCCGCACGTGGCGGGCGCCGCCGCCCTCTACCTCGCCGCGCACCCGGCCGCCACCCCGCAGCAGGTTCGCGAGGCGCTGATCGCCGGCGCCGTCAACGGCGTGGTGAAGAACGCGGGCAGCGGATCGCCGAACAAGCTGCTCCACACCGGCGGGATCGGCGACGGCGACCCGGTCGCGCAGGAGCCGACCAGCCCGACCGGCCCGACCGACCCGGCCACGCCGAGCAGCCCGACCAACCCGGCCACCCCCACCACGCCCACCACGCCGGCCGCCTGCGCCCCGGCCACGAGCACCACCACGGTGGCGATCCCGGACCGGGGTACCGCCTCCAGCAAGATCGTGATCGCCAACTGCACCGGCACCGGCTCGAAGACCGCCACCGTCAAGGTCTCGATCACCCACCCCTACCGCGGCGACCTGCGTCTCGACCTGATCGCCCCGGATGGCACCGGCTACAAGCTCAAGAGCTCGACCTCCACTGACAACCGGCCCTTCGTGACGACCACCTACACCGTCGACCTGTCCGGCAAGGCCCGCAACGGCACCTGGACCCTGCAGGCCAAGGACGTGTTCGCGGGCGGCACCGGCCGGCTGACCGGCTGGACCCTCACCGTCTGACCCACCCGACCCACTCGCGAACACACACCACGCAGGCCCTCGCCGGACCCCGGCGGGGCCTGCGGGCGTTTGCCGCTAATCCCGCGAATCACCCTCAATCGGGGCGAATCAGCCGTACGGTGTGGGCAACCATCAGCGCCGACGGCAAGGGGGACCGCCATGAGCACCGCCAGAGAGTCGATCGAGGTGGCCGTACCGGCGGCGGTCGTCTACGAGCAGCTCACGCACCTCGAGAACTATCCGCAGTTCATGTCGGGCATCATGAGCATGGCGCCGATCGACGCCTCCACCGCGCACATGGTGCTCGACCTCGGCGGCAACCGGGCCGAGTTCGACGCCCGCATCACCGAGACGCGGCCCGGCGAGTTCCTCGCCTGGGAGGCGCTGGACGGCCCGCAGGTCAGCGAGGCGCTACGGATCGAGCCGATGGCGGACGACATGACCCGGGTCATCGCCGAGCTGCAGATCGACGCCCGCGAGCTGATGCCCGGCGAGAACCACGCCGTCGAGGTGCTCAACCGCCGGCTGAAGGCCGACCTCAGGGGCTTCAAGCGGTTCTGCGAGGAGTCAGCCGCCCGCGAGGCCGCGATGGCCGAGACACCCGCGGCCGCACCGGCCCCCGCGGCGACCCGGGAGAACGGGCCCACGGCATCCGCGCGGGCCGCCCAGGCCACCATCGCGTCGGCCTCGGGGCTCACCCGCGCCACCAACGAGCGGCCGAGCCAGGCGATGCCGCCCACCGGCAACCTGGGCCCGATGCGACGCGCGGCGGAGCTCGGCGCGCGCGCCGGTCAGGCAGCGCGGCGCCGGCACGACCCGTGACCACGACCCGCGGAGGGGCGCCGGCCCGCGGCCGGCGCCCCTTTTGCCATCCCGCCGAAATCACCATCAAATCCCGCATATCCTGAAAATCGCCACCGTCGAGAGGAGCGAACGGACCGATGACCGCGATCCTGGTCGCCGACGACGACATGGACATCAGGGACCTCGTCGCCTTCAAGCTGGAGCAGGCCGGCTACGACGTGGTGGCCGTCGACAACGGCCTCGCCGCGCTCACCTCGGCCACCGAGAACCCCCCGGACCTGGTGGTCCTCGACGTCATGATGCCCGGGATGTCCGGCATCGACGTGTGCCGCCAGCTGCGCCAGGAGCAGGGCACCAAGGCCCTGCCGATCATCCTGCTCACCGCGCGTGCCCAGGAGGGCGACGTCGAGGTCGGCTTCGGCGCCGGCGCGGACGACTACATCGTCAAGCCCTTCAGCCCGCGGGAGTTGGTGAGCCGGGTCGAGGCGGTCCTGGCCCGCATGCGCACGTGACGCTCGCCGGCACCGCCCTGGTGGCGCTGTTCGTCGTGCTGTTCGCCGCGCTCGTCCTCGGCGCCCTCATCGTCGGCGGGCGCACCGTGCGCCGGGCTCGCGAGGCCGGGCGCGCCCGGCTGGCCGGGCCCGCGAGGCGGCTGCTGCTCGCGATCGCGGCCGGCGACGACGACCCGCGGCAGATCGAGGAACTGGTGCGCCTGCCCGACGAGGTGTGGCTCGCGGTCGAGCCCAGCGCCGTCGCCCTGCTGGGCAAGGTCCGCGGCGAGGCGCACACCACGCTGGTCGACGTCTTCGAGCGCCGCGGCGCCGCCTGGCGAGCCCGCAGCCAGCTCAAGAGGCGCGACCCCGTGGCGCGCGCGATGGCCGCCGAGGTGCTGGGCAACCTGCGCCGCCGCGACGCGGTGCTGCCACTGTGCGACCTGCTGAGCGACCCCGACCCGGACGTGCGGGTGGTCGCCGCGCGCTCGCTCGGGCGCATCGGCGACGCCGGCGCCACCCAGCCGCTGCTGGCCACGCTGCGCAGCCGCCGGCCGGTGCCGGCGCACGTGGTGGCGACCGCGCTGACCCGCCTCGGTACACCGGCTCAGGGCGCGCTGACCGCGGCGCTGGACGACCCGCGCTCGCCGGTGCGGGCCACGGCCGCGGAGGTGCTCGGGCTGATCGGGGCGGCGGGCGCGACCGTGCGGGTGGAGAGCGCGCTGCGCGCGGACCCGGCCGTGGAGGTGCGGGTGAGCGCGGCCCGCACCCTTGGCCGGCTCGGCACCCGCACGGCGCTGGCGCCCCTGCTGGACGCCCTCGGAGAGGACCGCCCCGCGGTACTGCGGGCCGAGGCCGCCCGGGCGCTGGGCGAGCTCGGCGCGGTGACCGCGGCGCCGGCGCTGACGGCGCTGCTGGCCGACGCCGACTACGCGGTCGCCCACAACGCGGCGCGGTCCCTGCTGCGGCTGGGCAGCGCCGGCCGGGCCGCGCTCGTCGCCGCGGAGCACCGCGCGCACGTACGCCCCCGGCACAGCGCCGAGCCCGACGAGGGCCCCGGCCCCGAGGTCCTGCTGGGTGCCGCGCACGCCCGCGAGGCGCTGGCCGCGGCCGAGCTCGACGACCGCCGCCGGCAGGCAGTCCCATGACCGGTCCGGAGCGAAGCGGAGGGGGCCGGTCATCATCGGCTCAGGTTCCAGTCATGCCGCAGCCGGAGCGAAGCGGAGGGTTCGGCATGACCGGTCCGGAGCGAAGCGGCGCCCGGTCTGGGTCGATCGGCACAGGGGCCGGGCATCATGGGCTCAGTTCAAAGTCATGCCGCAGCCGGAGCGAAGCGGAGGGTTCGGCATGACCGGGGACTGGGTGCGCGATCTGTTGCACGCGACGGACGTCTTCATCCTCACGTACTTCCTGGTCATCAACAGCAGCTACCTGGTGCTCATCGTGCTCGCGGGCGCCGAGTTCGTGCACCACCTGCGCCGCGTTCCCTTCGCCGGGCACGAGGAGACGTACCGCAGCCCGCTGACCCAGCCCATCTCGGTGCTCGTCCCGGCGTACAACGAGTCGGCCGGCATCGTGCAGTCGGTGCAGGCGATGCTGGCGCTGCGGTACCCGGTCTTCGAGGTCATCGTCATCGACGACGGCTCCAGCGACGACACCTTCGCGCGGCTGGAGCAGGAGTTCGGGCTCGTCGAGGTGCCACGGGTGGTACCCGACGCCACCCCGACCCGCGGCGGGATCCTCTCCGTGCACGTGCCGCGCGACCGGCCCGACCCGCTGGTGGTGGTGCGCAAGGAGAACGGCGGCAAGACCGACGCGCTCAACACCGGCATCAACGTGGCTCGGCACCCGCTGGTGTGCATGGTCGACGCCGACTCGATCCTCGACCCGCAGGCGCTGCTGTCCGTGGCCAAGCCGTTCTCCGACGACCCGGTGCGCACCGTCGCCTCGGGCGGGGTCATCCGCGTCGCCAACGGATGCACCGCCGTGGCCGGGCGCATCGTCGACGTACGGATGCCGCGCCGGTGGCTGCCCCGGGTGCAGGTGGTCGAGTACCTGCGCGCATTCCTGCTCGGCCGCACCGGCTGGTCCCGGCTGGGCGGGCTGCTCATCATCTCCGGCGCGTTCGGCATCTTCCGCCGCGACCTACTGGTGGAGGTCGGCGGCCTGGCGCACGACTGCATCGGCGAGGACGCCGAGCTGGTGGTGCGCCTGCACCGGCACCTGCGCCGGCAGCGGCGCGACTACCGCATCGTCTTCGTCGCCGAGCCGGTCTCCTGGAGCGAGGCGCCGAGCACGCTCAAGGTGCTGGGCAAGCAGCGCCGGCGCTGGCACCGGGGCATCGCCGAGATCCTGCGCAAGCACCGGGGGATGATCGGCAATCCGCGGTACGGCCGGATCGGGCTCGTCGCGATGCCCTACTACGTGCTGTTCGAGCTGCTGGCCCCGGTGATCGAGCTGGCCGGGGTGATCCTGGTGCCGCTGGGCCTCTACGCCGGCGCCGTCGACGCACGGTTCGCGGTCGTGTTCGTCGGGGTCGCGTACGGCTACGCCCTGCTGCTCAACCTCATCGCGCTGACCGTCGAGGAGTACTCGTTCCGCCGCTACCACCGGTGGACGGACCTGTTCGCCGCGGTGGCCGCCTCGGTGCTGGAGAACCTCGGCTACCGGCAGCTGACCGCGCTGTGGCGAACCATGGGCATGTGGTCGGCGATCCGCGGCGGCAAGCACGTGTGGGGCGAGATGACCCGGACCGGCTTCCAGACGGTACAGACGCAGGCTCCGCCGCCGGCGGCGAAGGAACCGGCTACAGCCAGAGAGGGCGCTCGCGCGGAATCCGGATCGTGAACGTGGTGCCGTGCCCGGCCAGGCTCTCCACCGCGATCTCCCCGCCGTGGCCCTCCACGATCGTCTTCGTGATCGCCAGGCCCAGGCCGGCCCCCTGCACCGCCTCGCGCACCGCGAACGCGCCGCGGAAGAAGCGGGTGAACAGCCGCGGCCGCTCGTCGGGGTCGATCCCGACGCCGTTGTCGCGGACCTTGATCTCCACGTGCTCGCCGTCGACCCGCGCGCCGAGCTCGATCAGCCCGCCGTCCGGGGTGAAGTTGACGCCGTTGACGAGCAGGTTGGACAGCGCCCGCCGCAGCTGCTCGGGGTCGGCCTCGACGGTGCCGAGCGGCCCCTGCGCCGAGAGCACGAGCCGGTGCCCGCGCCGCTTGGCACGCGGCTCCACGGCGGCGCAGGCGGCGCTGAGCACCTCGTGCAGGTCGGTCTCGCGCAGCTCGAGGTCGAAGACGCCGGCCTCCACCTTGGAGATGGTCAGCATGTCCTCGATGAGCGCGTGCAGCCGGTCGCAGTTGCGGCCGATGACGCCGAGCATGCGGATCTGCGCCGGGGTGAGCGGCCCCGCGTCGCCGGAGGTGAGCACCTCGAGGTGGCCGATGACGTTGGTCAGTGGCGTGCGGAACTCGTGCGACACCGTCGTCACGAAGTCGCTCTTGGCCACGTCGAGCTCGCGCAGCCGGGACACCGCCTCGCGCTCGTGCTCGTACGCGTGGCGCAGCGCGTCCTCGGTGCGCTTGCGGTCGGTGATGTCGTGCACGAACGCGTTGAACGTCCAGCCCGTCATGGGGTCCCGCACGGCCCACACCGCGAGCTCGATCGGGAACTCGTAGCCGTTGGAGTGCCACGCCGAGATCTCGATGCGGTTGTCCAGGACGTGCTTCTCCCCCGTCGTCAGGAAGCGCCCGACGGCGAGGTGGTGGGACTCGCGGTACCGCGGCGGAATGATCGTGTCCGACAGCCGCCGGCCGATCGCCTCCTCCTTGGACAGGCCGAAGACCTTCTCCGCGGCCGCGTTCCAGGCGGTGATCATCCCGCCCTCGTCCATCGAGACGAACGCCTCGACGCAGCTGTCGAGGATCCGCTCGAGCCGCCGCGAGCCGAACAGCAGCGCCTGGCGGGCGACCATGCGGTCGATGACCCGGCCGAGCTGGATGCCGACGTCGGCCATGATCTCCAGCAGGCCCGGGTCGGGCTCGGCGGGCTCGCGGGTGAAGAACTCCAGCACCGCGGCGACGACCCCGCCGCCGAGCACCGGCAGGGCGATCACCGCGCCGGCGTGGCCGCGCACGAACGTCCGGTCGCGGGCCGCGTCGGCGATCCACAGCGGCCGGCCTGTCTTGGCGGCGCGCCCGACGATCCCGGCGCCCAGCGGAAACCGCATCTCCTCGCTCGCCTCGCGCAGCTCGGCGAACTCGCCGGGCACCTCCTCGTGCCATACGTCGGTGGACACGAACACACGGCGGTCGCGCTCGTCGGGCACGCACAGGTGCCCGGCCGGCCAGCCGGTCGCCGCGCACACCGCGTTGATGACCGGACGGCCGGCGTCGAGGATGTCGTCGGCCTCGTTCGCGATCCGTGTTGCCTCGTGCAGCAGGGAGACGAGGACGAGTTCGCGATCCTTCGGCACACCTTATATCCTAAAGGTCGGACCCGCCGCTATTGATCCGTTTCGGGCGAACCGCGACTCAGGCCGCGGCCGGCGAGTGGCGCAGGTCCGTCACGATCTCGCGGACGTAGCGGTAGTGCCCGACCTCGCTCGCGCGCGCCGCGTCGCTGGCCGCGACGAGGCGCACCCCCTGCTCCGCGCACGCCTGCACCAGCCGCCGGCCGGGCAGCCGGTGCCGCTCGCTGATCTCGACCACCGTGCCGTTGACGCGGCACGCCTCGACCAGTTCGGCGATGGCGGTGTCGGGCACGGCCGCCTCGTCGATGCCGGCGCGGACCACGAAGTCCAGCGGCCGGGCCAGCCGGGTCGGCGCGTACCGGGAGACCCGCTCGACGGCCAGCCCGGTGACGGTGACGACCTGGTCGATGACGTCGAGGGCGCGCATGGTGCCGGCGTCGATCCGGGCGCGCACGGCCTCCGGGCTGAGCAGCCCGGCCGGCAGCGGGAGCCGGTTGAGGCCGACGGAGATGACCTCGAGGCCGTTGAGGTCCGACGGGAAAGCGAGCCAGCCGTCGATCCCGATGGCCTCGACCTCGACGCCACGGCGCAGGACCACGTCGGTGCGCTGCTGCGCCCGCAGGATCGATGCCAGGTACGGCTGGAGCCAGCCCGTGTCCGGCCCGACCCGATCGGCAAAGGTGATCTCCGTCAGGCCGGCCTGCTCGGCGGCGGCGACGAGCAGGCTGACGCTGTCGCGACCGGACGAGAATGCGGTGTGGACGTGACCGTCGGCGGAGAGGTCGATCATCTGGCCTCATTTCGTGTGCGTGTGGGCGGGACGTCTTCCAGCCTGCGGTCCCTCCGTCGCCGCCACCGTTCCCGCCGGGGTGCGGCTCGGTTCACCGGGCCGCGTGCCGTGGCATAACCTCCTGCGGCTATTCGGCGCGGTCCAGAACCGGGCGGCGGTACCGGTAGCCGAAGCCCCGCACCGACTCGATCGGCGACGCGTCCGGGTCGGTCCAGCCCAGCTTGCGCCGCAGCCGCAGCACGGCGAACTTGACCCGCTCCGGGCCGATGCCGGTCGGGTCGTCCCAGGCCTGGGCCAGCAGCTGGTTGGGCGAGAGCACCGCGCCCGCGTGCCGGACCAGCACGTTGAGCAGGCGGAACTCGGTCGGCGTGAGGCGCACCTCGTCGCCGGCCACGAACGTGCGCCGCGCGGCCGGGTCGATGCGCAGCACGCCGTCGTCGTACACCTCGTCGGCCCAGCTCGCCGGGCCGGCGCTGCGCCGCAGCAGGGCCTCCACCCGGGCGACGAGCTCGGCGTTGGTGAAGGGCTTCGTGAGGTAGTCGTCGGCGCCGCCACGCAGCCCGCGTACCTTGTCCGACTCCTGGCCGTGCGCGGTGAGCAGCAGCACCGGCACGTCGCTGACGTCGCGCAGCCGCTCCAGGACCTGCCAGCCGTCCATGCCGGGCAGGCCGATGTCGAGGATCACCAGCTCGGGGCGCTCGGTGTACGCGTCCCGTAGGCCGGCTCGGCCGTCCTTGGCGTGCGCGACCTGATGGCCCGCCCGCGTGAGGAGCAGGCGCAGTGCCATGGCGATATCCGGATCGTCCTCGACGACGAGAAGTCGGCTCACGATCATCCCCCATTTCGTGCCGGTCGCGTGGGCAACGACAGCGTGACCGTCGTGCCGACCCCTTCAGTGCTGGCGACGCTGATGCTGCCGCCGTGTAACTCAACGATGGCCCGGCTGACAACCAGGCCGAGTCCGGTGCCGGGCATGACCTGCCGCCCGACGGCCGCGGTCACGTTGGACCCGCGGAAGAACGCGCTGAACAGCCGTGGCAGGTCGGCGGCGGGAATGCCCACGCCGGAGTCCGCGACGGACACGGTCCAGCCCTCGCCCTCCGGGCCGGGCCAGGCCTTGACGGCCACCCGGCCGCCACCGGGCGTGAACTTCACCGCGTTGCTCACGAGGTTGTCGACGACCTGGTGCAGCCGGGTGTCGTCGCACACGATCTCCGGTCCCTCGGTGCAGTCCAGCGTGAGCTCGATACCAGCCGCCTGCGCCGCCGGGATCCGCTCGGCCACGGCGACGCCGAGCAGCTCCGGCAGCCGTGTCGGCATCGGCTTGAGCTGCAGCGTGCGCGCCTCCAGGCGGGACAGCAGCAGCAGGTCCTCGATGAGGCGCAGCAGGCGGTTGGCGTTGCGGTCGATGACGGAGAGGTACGTGCGCTGGTCCTCCGACAGCTCCCCGCTGGTGCTGTCGCCGAGCAGGTGCGAGAACGCCACCACGGACGACAGCGGCCCGCGCAGCTCGTGCGAGACGCTGGCGACGAACTCGTTGTTGAGCGCGGTCGCCTCCACCAGCGCCCGGTTGCGCTCCTCCAGGCCCCGGCTGCGCTCCTCCAGCCCGCGCCGCACCGCGACCCGGGCGGTGACGTCGCGCAGGTGGATGAGCGTGCCGCCGTCCGCCGCGTCGCCGGCCCGGGCGGGACCCGACACCGGGACGAGGTCGAGCTCGAGCACGCGGCCGTCGGCGAAGGCGAGCTCCTCGCCGACGACGGCCCGGCGGCTGCGGAAACCGGCCCGCAGCCGGTCGACCCGGAACGCCTCGGGGTCGAGCCGCGCGATCGTGCGCTGGATGACCTCGGCCCAGTCCAGCGGCTCCTCGTCGTCCGGATCGTGCTCCGGGCCGACGTCGAGCACCCCGGTGTCCAGCAGCTGGTGCGCGGCCCGGTTGGCAAGGCACACGTGGCCCTGCGCGTCGAGCATGAGCAGGCCGTCGTCCATCGTCTCGACCAGCCGCGCGAGGCGCTGCTGCTCGATCCGGGCGGTGCGCTCGCTCTCGCGCTGGGCGGTGACATCGAGGCCGGAGAAGACGACGGCGCCGACATCGGCGTCCTCGACAAAGCTGTGCGCGACGACCTCGATCGTGCGCCAGCGGCCGTTGACCGTGCACACCCGCAGGTCCAGCGCCTGGTCGGGCTGCCGCCCGGCGCAGCAGGCCAGAAACATGGCCACGACCGCCGGGCGGTCGTCGGGGTGCACGATGTCGAGCAGCCGGAAGTCGGGCGGGCGGTGCCGGTCGTAGCCGAGCACGGTGGTGAACGACTCGGACAGCGCGCACCAGCCGCGGGCCGGGTCGACGGTGAGGATCATCGCCCGGGCACCGATGGTGATGGCCCACGCCAGCGGCGAGCCGTGCAGCGGCGGCGGCGCGACCGCGCGGCACGGCTTGGCCAGCGCCCGGTCCGCGGCGGCGGCGATCTCGGAGGCGGCGGCGAGCAGCTCGGCGCGGGCGGGCACGGCGCTGAACTCGACCCGCAGCTCCTGACCCCACTGCGCGGGCCCGACCGGCAGCCGCTCCGTCAGGTCGAGCTCGCCGGCGACCGGTGCGAGCGCGGGCACGATGTCGGCGGAGCGCACCCCGGAGAACCCGCGGAACTCGGCCACGAGCCGCTGCGCGTCCACCACGGTGGCCGCGTTCGCCGCACGCACCACCAGGTCGACCACGGCACCCTCGATCAGGCCGGTGTCGACCAGGCGGTCGGTCTCTCCTCGCAAGGCACTCCTCGCCGGCAGCGATCGCGACATTGTGCCGCTTACTGTCGGTACACACATATCCTACGCAATGTAATGACATGTCCTGTAACGTTTCCGGAGGACCGGGCCGGTGCTCATCTCTGACGAACCGGGCGACATCGCGATCGACCACCGCGGTGTCATCCGCTCCTGGCCGGAGGCGGCCGCGGAACTGTTCGGCCACGAACGATCCTGGGCCGTCGGGTCCGCCTTCGCGCACCTGCTCCTGCCGCCGCGGCTGCGCGACGCCGAGCTGCCGCCGGGCGTCGAGCTCGACGTCGCGGTGCTGCACGCCGACGGCCGCGAAATGCGGGCCGCGCTGCGCGTGCGCCCGACCGAGCACGGCCGCGCCGTCGCGTTCCGCCCGCTGAGCTCCCGCACGCCCCCGGACGCCGAGCTCTACCTGCGAGCCGCCCGGTCCGCGCCGCTCGGCGAGGAGCCTCAACGAGGAGGACCGGGCACCGGCGACGAGGACCTGGCCGAGCGGCACCGGCTGCTGTCCGAGCTGTCCCAGCTGCGCACCGAGTTCATCCGGGTCGCCTCGCACGAGCTACGCACCCCATTGACGTCGATCGTCACGTTCGCCACGATGCTCGAGGCGGACGACGGGATGACGGCGCTGTCCCGCGCCGACCGGCAGGCCGCGCTCGGCGTGATCCGGCGCAACGCCGACCGGATGCAGGTGCTCGTCGCCGACCTGCTGCTACTGAGCCGGCTGGAGACCGCCGAGGCACCGCTGGACCTGGCCCCGCTGCGGATCGCCGAGCTGCTCGACTTCCCCGGCGTGCCGTTGCGCGCCGGGCCGGGCCCCGACCTGATGGGCGACCGAGCCCTGCTGCGCGAGCTGTTCCACACCGCGGTGGAGGTCGCGGCGATCGCCGGGCCGGCCGAGGTCGACGCCGCCTTCGCGGGCGGCCGCTGGCGTGTGGTGGTGTCGGTCGAGAACGGATCCGGGCTCACCGCGGAACGGCTGCTGTCCATGCGCATTCCGCATCCGGAGCAGCCGGAGGAGTACCGCACCGGGGCCCTCGCCCTGATGCTGGGCCGCGAGATCGCCGCACGGCACGGCGGCGCGATGCTCACCTCCGTCGACCGGCCGGGCGTGACCGTGCGCGTCACGCTCCCGGTCGCGTGATGTGCTCGTGCCCCGATCCGGTCTTAGGGCCTGCCCGTGCCGTAGGCCACCTCGATGCGCTCCTCCACGTCCTCCCAGTCGGGGTCGGTGAGGTCCATGCCGATCCAGCCGCGGTGGCCGACGTAGGGCGGCCTGAAATACACCCGCGGATCCTCGGCGATCAGGAGCTCCTGAACGCCCTCGGGCGCCGCGCACCACAGGTGCGGGAACCGGTTCTGATGGTGGCCGTCCGGCCAGATCTGCACGAACGCCCTCCGGGCGCGCTTGAACAGCGGCGTGCCGTGACTGACGTGCTCGGTGACGCCCGGCAGCGCCAGGCAGATCGCGCGCACCCGCGTCACCACCTCGGTCATGGTTCCACCTTAAAGGGGGACGGTGTCAGCCGGTGTCCGATTGTCCTGCGGTGCAGCACAGGTGCCGACGAGCGCAGGTCGATTGCAGCGTCTGGCCGCCGCCCGCGGCTCACTGCGACGCTGGTCAGGCACCGAAAATCGCCCGGCAACACCCCGTAGGGAGCCCCTTGATGACGATCCGTCTGGTCGCCGTCGACGAACACGTCCTCCTCCGCCTCGGACTCAACCGGGTCGTGGCCACGGTTCCCGACATCACCCTCGTCGGCGAGGCGGGCAGCGCCGCCGATGCCGAGCGCGTCGTGGCCGAGAGCCGCGCGAACGTCGTCACGATCGACGCCTCCCTGGCCGACACCGACGGCATCACGCTCGCCCGCCGGCTGCGCGCCGCCAGCCCCGACCTCGGGGTGGTGCTGCTCAGCGCGGTGAGCGACGACAACCTGCTGTATCGCGCGCTGGACGCGGGGCTCTCGGCGTACGTCACCAAGGCCGCCCCGATCTCGTCCGTGCTCGCCGCGATCCGGCACGCCGCCGTCGCCCCGCACTCGTTCACCGCGCCCGGGCTGTCCTCCGCCCTGTCCCGTCGCCGCGGCCAGACCGGCCTGCTCAGCCAGCGCGAACAGGAGGTGCTGTCCCTGATGCGCGACGGGCTGAGCCTGCCGACGATCGCCCAGCGCCTCGCTGTGTCCGAGGCGACGGTCAAGACGTACGTGTCCCGGCTGTACAGCAAGCTCCGGGTGAATAACCGCTCACAGGCGCTCATGGCGGCCGTCAACCAGGGCCTGCTGGTCTCGGTCGACGCCGCCTGAGCCCCTCACATCGATCGGCGGGGAGCCGTTCCCGGAGCCGCCGGACGAGCCTGCCGCCGGGCGCCATGCCCGCGCCGTCAGCCGACCCGCCGGGCCAACACCTGTCCCGGCCATGCCTCGTACCGAAAACGATCGGTGCGAGTGAAACCGTTGCGCTCGTAGAACGCGACCAGTTCGCCCCCGCCGCCCGCCCAGCAGTCGACCCGCAGCAGCTCCACGCCGGCCCGCCGGGTCTCCTCCACGGCATGGGCCAGCAGTGCCGCCCCGATGCCTAGACCGGCGTGCCGTCGGTCAGAGACGAGCAGCCGGACATACCGCTCGGGTTCCTCGGCCGGCGCGATCGGCATCCGAGGGCTGGGCCCAGAGTCCAGCACCACGGCTCCAACAGGTGCTCCATCCAACTCTGCGATGTACGGGGCGTTCTCGGTCATGTACCGCTCGACCTGAGCCACCCCGCCGGGCTTCTGCGAATACGGTGTCGTGCCCCACTGCTCGGTGTTGCCGCGAGCGTTCATCCAGACCACCGCGGAGTCGAGCATGTCCAGCACGGTTGGCGCATCGGCCGGGTTGCCCGGTCTGATCCGGATGCCGTGTGTGGTGTCGTTCACGGCGGCAGCCTAGACAGCGGGGCGGACCACGGGTAAGCCATGAAACGCTTCTCAGGCGACCACGGCCACCCCCGACTGAGACTCGCCGAACTCCCAACCCGCCAGCAGCTTGCGTCGGCCGTCGAGGGCCGAGGTGCCGGTCGGCCACTCGTCCGCGCCCAGGTAGCGGGCGCCCGCGTCCCGCGACCAGAACGGCTCCAGGCAGTGCAGGCGCAGGTGGTCACGCAGCTGCGGCGGCTCGACCGCGGCCAGTGCCGCCTCCCAGCCCTCCTCGACCCGCCGCGGGCCTCCCGAGCCGAACGAGGCCAGCGCCGGCAGACGGTGCGTGAACGTCGCCATGCGCATGGCGTCGTGCAGGGTGCCGTCCGTGGCCAGGCGCAGCAGCGCCGAGATGCGATAGTTCAGCCGCCCCGCCGACTCGGCCGTCAGGTCGAGGCCGTGGCGGGCGAGCAGCACGCCCAGGTCGGTGCCGCGCACGAACATGTCGGCATCGGCCGCCCGCACGTCGGCGAGGAACGCCGCCGGCAGCACGTCGTCGGCCCACTCGACCGCGAACAGCGAATTGGCCAGGTCGAACTCCCAGGCGAGGGCCTGATGGTCGTCGTCGAGGTAGCAGGCGTCGATGTCTGGCAACGCGACCGGGGCGGACGACGCGAGGGCGGCCGGGGTGAGCCAGAGGGCCGGGAGCAGGAACTCGTCGAGGGTGTCGCCGCCGTAGTAGGCGTCGTAGGAGGCGGCAGGGAAGTCGGACCGCCCGAGCAGGGCGGCGAACGCAAACGTCAGGTCCACGCCACGCAGTCTGCACCAGGGGTACGACAAAAAAGCTCCGCGGCGGTCGATCGCACACGCTCGCTCGTCGACAGAGCACTCGGGACGAGGACGGCAGCGGCCAAACCCGGGTGAGCCGGGCCTGTCCGCTGCCGTTTCCGTGCCTGGCGAAAGGCCTAGACGGCCAGGTCGTACTGGTAGAGGTTGTACTTCGTCATCAGGGCGACGACCTTCGTGGTGTACTGCGGGTCCGTCGCGTAGCCGCCCTTGTGGATCTCGGCGATGAACTGGTTGGGGTTGTTCGTGTAGTTGAAGGCGGCGGCGTAACGCGACAGCGACCGCAGGCTCGCGCCGTGGTCGCGGAACGAGTCGACCGACGCGTTGTAGGTGCGGAACGTCGCCACCGTCGTCGAGCAGATGCCCTGCGCGTCGCACTCCTGGGTGCCGTACGCCTTGCAGCCCGAAGCGTACGGGCCCGGCACATTGTTGAAGCATTTCATGCCGAAGAAGTTCCGGTCGTTCGCCGACAGTGAGCTGCGGCCCCAGCCGGACTCCAGGATCGCCTGGGCGAGCGTGACCGACGTCGGGACCTTGGTGTCGCGCTGGCTCTGCTGCGCGGCCGGGATCGAGGCGGCCAGGAACTGCTCGTTGGTCATCGTGCCGGTCGGGCCCGTCGGCACGGTCGCGACGGGAGCTGCGACCGGGGCCGGCGCGGCGGGGGCAGCGGGGGCGGGCGGCGGCGCGCAGACGGGCAGCTTCGGGTTGCCGGAGACGTACGCGTGGGAGATGTAGTCGCCGGCCGCGGTGCGGTCCCACTGTGCGGTGCGGCGCACGTTGCCGCGCAGGTACTGCCCGTTCACCCGGCAGGTGACGGTGACCTTCTGCTTGTTCTTGATGGTCCGGGTCTGGTCGAACCAGTTGGCGGCGCCGGTACGAGCGGCGAGCGAGCCCTTGACGCGGACGCTGATGACGGCGGCGTCGGCCGGGGCGGCGGCCACGACGAGCGTGGTGGCGGTCGCGGCGAGGGCGAGTGCCGGGGCGAGGACGGACTTCTTGAGGGTGCGCAACATGAACTGATCTCCCATGAGGGGTGGGTGGTCCCCTCAAAGGTCGTCATCGGCGGTTGCGTGCCCTGTTCCACGGCGGGTGCCAAGGCGTTGCCGCGTGGCTCAGTTGGTGCCGTACTGCTGTTTGAGCGTCAGGTAGTCGCCGAGGCCGAGGCCCCGGTAGGCGGTCGAGCAGTCCGGCAGCCCGTCGGTCATGGTCAGCGCCGAGTGCTGCGCGTACGCGACGTGGCCGAGGCCGAACGCGTGCCCGAACTCGTGGGTCACCGTACCCTCGAGGTCCCAGCGGTTGCTGCAGGACGGGGGCGTGGTGAGGAAGAACAGGCCCTCGGTGTTGTCGATCAGGATGTCGGTCTCGACGCTGCGGCCGTTCTCCCTCGGGCCGTACCACCAGATGCACGTGACCGCGAGCAGCCCGTGCTTGAGCGGGCCGAAGGACACGGCGTTGTGCCCGTCGCGCTCGCCGCACCCGCCGGACGGCGTGACGCCCGCGACGTGGTCGGTCTTGCCGTCGTACGACTCCTGGATGCCCAGGTTCTCCGGCAGGCCGCAGTCGTTGCGGCCGATGTCGACGGTCGTGGCCGCGCTGCGCAGCGCGTTCACGACGGCCGTGCGGTCGCCGAGGTACGCCGGGATCGTCCGCTCGTTCACCCGCCACTTGAGCGCGCCGCGCCAGCGCATGCCCAGCCACGCGCCGGCCGGGTCCGCGCACCGGCCCCCGCCCATCGCCGCCTCGGCCGGCTGCCCGGTCGGCGGCCCCGGGACCACGATCGCGAAGCGGTTGGTCCGCATCGTCATGGGCGGCTCGCCCACCAGCCAGGCCGCGCAGAGGACCAGCGGAAGCAGCGTCCGCAGGATTGCCGCCAGACCATTGTTGATCTTTGGCACAGACCCATTCTGATCCGCGGTACCCACCGTGGGGGTGATTTTCGGCAAATGCGCCCGGGACGCCATGGGCGGCTGGATTCCCGTTGGCGCCGGATCGACACCCACCCGGTACCCCGGTCGCCGGGTGATCGTCGGCGACGCCGGGGGCCAGGCGCCTACTTGTTCTCGGTGCGCAGCATGCGGCTCAGCGCCCGCACGGCGACATCGCTGGGCGAGGCGGCCTCACGGTTGGCCTTCTGCAGCTCGCGATACACCTCTTCGCGGTGGACCTGGATGCTGCGGGGTGCCTTGATGCCCAGCCGTACCACATCGCCGCGCACGTCGAGCACGGTGACGACGACGTCGTCACCGACCATCACGCTTTCACCGGGACGTCGGGTCAGGACGAGCACAAGCCGCTCCTTCGCTGGGCGATAGGCGAACAGTACCCGAATTGTCGGCCGCACCGGGCGGGAAAGCCGGGCCCCGCCCCCGTTCAGGCGACCAGGAGCCTCTGGCGTACCGGAAGGCCGCCGTGGCTGAGGATGAGCTGCACCGCCCGGCGGCTGCGCCGATCGAGCACGATCGGGGCCATGAGGTTGGCCGTGGCGTCCTCCGCCCCCGACTCGCCGGCGGTGACGACCAGCAGCACCAGCAGGTCGGCCTGGTCGGTCGCGCCGAGCGCGGCGAGCGTATCGTCGTCGATCTCGGTCTCGTAGTCGGGGAAGAACTGCGCCGGCGGTACCACGAGAAAGCGCAGCCCCGCCGAGTCCACCGAGGTCAGCGCGTACAGTACGCCGGCGTCGTCGAGGCGGACGAGCACGAAGCGCCGGTCGTCGGGGAAGCCCGGCATCGGCGCCACGAAGTCGATCACCGGAAGCGTGGTCGTCTCCGGACTGCCAACGGTCGCGACGCTCATAGATTCCTCACGGTGACTGGGGCCGGCCCGCGCCTACCGCAGGAAGTCCACCAGCGACGGCTGGATGACCCTCGCGGTGGCGGCCAGCGCCGCCTGGTATGCGGTCTGCTGCAGGGACAGCTCGGTGATGGTCTTGGGCAGGTCGATGTCCTCGACGTCGGACAACTGGGCCCTCAGGTCGAACACCCGGTTCTCCGCGGTCTGCTGCATTTGTGAAATCTGATTATATCGGGATCCAACGCCCGAAAGCCCCGTCTGCACCCGTTTCTGCGCCGTGTCGACGTCGGCCAGGTCGTTCTTGAGCGCCGACGGGTCGTTGCGCAGGTTGTCGGCGACCCGCTGCAGCAGGTTGAAGACGTTGCCGGCGCCGGCGCCGAACACCGAGTCGCCGCTGGTGTCCACGCGCACGCCGGCGTTGGCGCCGATGGTGCGGTTGACCGCGCCGCTGTCGCCCTGGTACGCGCCGCTGTGGTCGTAGGCGAGGCTGCCCGAGGTCGTGCCGCCGAAGATGGGCCGGTCGAGATAGGTGCTGTTGGCCAGGTCGATCATCGCGCTGCGCAGGTTCTCGACCTCCAGCGCGATCGCCTCGCGTGCCTGCGGGCTGCCGGACGTGCCGCTGGACAGGCCGGTGAGCACCAGCTCACGGGCCCGGTTGAGCTGCGTCGAGGCGCTGTTGAGCGCGGTGTCGGCCATGCCCAGCCAGCCCATCCCGTCGTCGGCGTTGCGCGAGTACTGGTTCAGCGCCGCGATGTCGCTGCGGTGCTGCATCGCGATGATCGCGCCGCCGGGCGAGTCCGACGCCTTGGTGATGAGCTTGCCGCTGGACAACTGGTTCTGCAGGTCCTGGTTGCGCTGTAGGTTGACCTGCAGGTTGGTCAGCGTGGTCGTGGCCATCGAGCGTTCGGTGACGCGGAAGCCGGGCATCCGTTCCCTCCCCCTACCTCTTCATGTTGATCAGGCTGTCCAGCGTCATGTCGATGACGCTGATCACCTTCGCGGCGGCCTCATACGCGCGCTGGAACTGCAGCATGTTGGTCATCTCCTCGTCGAGGCTGACGCCCGACTCCGCCTGCTCGGCCGCCGTGACGTTGTCGGCGAGGACCTGCTGGGCGGCGGCGCGGCGGTTGACCGTCTGCGCCTGGATGCCGATGTCGACCACGAAGTTGCGGTACTGCGTGTCCGCGCCCTGCGGGTTCTTCGCGACCGCGGCCACGAGGTTGGCGTTGTCGCCCTGGTACGGCGTGGTGGGCGTGCTGGACGCGGCGATCTTCGCCGGGTCGGTGATCGCCACCGCGATGTCCTTGGCGCCGGTGCCGGTGAAGAAGTCCCCGCCCGGCTGCGGCGTGGGCGTGGTGGACGGCGGCGTGGCCGAGATGTCGTAGCCCTGGGCGTGCTGCGCGTTGACGGTCTGGATGAGCGTCTGGGCGACGTGGTCGAGGCCGGCGACGGTGTTCGGGATCGTCTGGTTCAGCGCCTGCAGGTGCGAGGCGACCTTGCCCGCGGCGACCGCGGCGGGCGTGCCGTTGTCGGTGAACCGTACCCGCACCGGGGCCACGCCCAGCCCGTCGACGGTCGTCGAGCCGACCGCCTGCAGGGTGCGTACGGTGTCGCCCTGCACCAGCAGGTTGCCGCCCAGCGACACGTCGACCATGCCGTCGCTGTTGAGCCGCCCGGTCGCCCCGGTCAGCTCGGACAGTTGCAGCACGAGCCGGTCGCGCTGGTCGGACAGCTCGTTCGTCGGCATGTTGGCCGTGTGCGCGAGCGCGATGCGCGCGTTGAGGTCGGCGATACCGGAGGCGGTCTGGTTGACGACGGCGATGTCCGCGTCGAGCTGCTCGCGGGTCGCGCCGTAGAGGTTGTCCAGGTTCTGCCTCGTGGTGCGCATGGTGTCGGCGATGGTCCCGGCGCGGGAGAGCAGCTGGGTGCGGGCGGAGACGTCCCCGGGCCGGTTCGCCACGTCGGACCACGCCGCCCAGTAGTCCGACAGCTGTGACTGCAGTCCGGTGCTGCCGGGCTCGCCGAGGGTCTGTTCCACGTTGGCGTAGACGGTGCTCTGCGCCTGCAGGTACGCGTTCAGCCCGCGCTCGGCCCGGGTCCGGTTGGTGTTGAACTCGTTGTGCAGCCGGGTGACGTCGGTGATGCGCACGCCGGCGCCGACGCCATTGCTGGTCGACCAGCGGGCCGGGTTGCTGACCGGCTCGGCCGGCGAGAGCTCGACGCGCTGGCGGGAGTAGCCCTCGGTGTTGGCGTTGGCGATGTTCTGCCCGGTGAGGTCGAGGGCGCGGCGCTGCGCGTACAAGGCGGACAGGGCCGTGTTCAGGCCGGAGAAGGTGCTCATCTACATCGCCTCGTCAATCAGCCGGGTGCGGGGGGCGGCCGCGACGGTCTCGCCCTTGCGCCCGTAGGTCTCGACCGAGCCGACGGCGGCGAGCATCGTCTCGCGTGCCGCACGGGCCCCGGTGGCCAGCAGGTCGCGGTTGGCCTCGGCGATCGCGCTCACCTCGGCGGTTATCGTCAGGAACGCCCTGCGGTGCTGGGTGAGCAGGTCCGACCAGGGCGCCGGGGCCGCTTCAGCGAGCTGGCTCAGGCTCGGGTTGGGGCCCAGCCCGAGTTCGGCCCCGATCGCCTCGACCTCGGCGGCGCGCACGACCTCGGTACGCCGGATCTCCTCCAGCACCACCTCGACCTCGCGGGTGGCGTGCGCGAGCCAGCGGGTCCGCCCGGCGGCCAGCACGAGCTGCTCCTCCTCGAGCTTGAACAGCAGCAGCTCGAGCATCTCGCGTTCCCGCCACAGGATGCTCGCGAGATCCGCCAGCCCCATCCGTTCCGCCCCTCTCGCACACCGGTCGCTTGATACTTCGGCACTTCGATGCCCGGCTTGAGCACAACCGGCCTGCAACTTCGCGCTACCCGGGCACGCACCCACCGCTGCCGAGCCTGAATGGGACCGCTCTCCTGCCACGAAGAGGTTGCTGTGACCATCACCGCCGAAGCCCCCGCCTCCCTGACGCTCACGGACCTGGACTCGCTGGTGCGCGCCCACCTCCCCCTCGTCGGCCACCTGGTCCGCGAGATGCTCGGCCGCCTGCCGGCGCACGTCGCCCGCGAGGACCTGATCTCGGCCGGCATGGCCGCGCTCGCCGGCGCCGCCCGGTCCTTCGACCCGGGCCGGGGCATCCCGTTCGGCAGCTTCGCCACCAGCCGCATCCGCGGCGCGCTGCTGGACGAGCTGCGCGGCCTGGACTGGGCGAGCCGCTCGGTGCGCGCCCGGGCCCGCCGGGTCGAGGCCGTGCAGCAGGAGCTGACCGGCCGGCTGGGCCGCACCCCGACGCAGGCGGAGCTCGCCGAGGCGATGGGCGTCGCGGTGGGCGAGCTCAAGACGATCGACGAGGACGTGCAGCGCGCCGTCGTCCTGTCGCTGCAGGGCTTCACCGCCGGCTCGGCGGAGGAGCTCGTGCCGGAGCGGGCGGCCGGCCCCGAGGACCTGATCCTGCACCGGGAGCGGATCGGGTACCTCCACCAGGCCATCAACGCCCTGCCGGAACGCCTGCGCAGGGTCGTCACCGCGTACTTCTTCGACGAGCGCCCGATGAACGACATCGCCGAGGAGCTCGGGGTCACCGAGTCCCGCATCAGCCAGTTGCGCGCGGAGGCCATGGTCCTGCTGCGCGACGGCCTGAACAACCACCTGGACCCGGACCTGTTGATCGGCCCGGGCCGCAGCGGGTGCGTGAAGCGCCGGCGGGAGGCGTACTACGCGCAGATCGCGGCACAGGGCGACCTCAGCGCCCGGCTCGCGATCACGACTCCCCTGGGCATGCCCAGGGCCGCGTGACAAATTCTTGCGCGAAACCCTTGAACGGCGAGGGCTCGCGCCGATCTGAAGAGCGACCGGACCACGGACGGACCGGCCTGGCCCATCTCAAGGAGGAAAAACGTGGGTCTTCGCATCAACAACAACATCGCTGCTCAGAACGCCTACCGGAACCTGTCGGTGACGGACGGCCAGATGAGCAAGTCGCTGGAGAAGCTGTCGTCGGGGTACCGGATCAACCGTGCGGCCGACGACGCCGCGGGCCTCTCCATCAGCGAGGGTCTCCGGTCCCAGATCGGCGGCCTGAAGGTCGCGGTGCGCAACGCGCAGGACGGCATCTCGGTCGTGCAGACCGCTGAAGGTGCTCTCACCGAGACGCACTCGATCCTGCAGCGTATGCGTGACCTGGCCGTTCAGGCGGCGTCGACCGGTTCCCAGGACTCCGATGCCCGGTCGGCGGCGCAGACCGAGTTCGCGCAGCTCAACAGCGAGCTCGACCGCATCGCGACGACGACTGCCTTCGGCGGGCAGAAGCTGCTCGACGTCGGCAACGGTGCCTACCTGGGCACCTTCCAGGTCGGCGCGAACACCGCCGACGCGGACCAGATCGCGGTCGACCTCGGAACCGCGGCCTTCGGCAGCAGTTCCACGGTGACCGGTTTCGACTCGGCCGGGCTCGGGGTCAGCACCCTGGACCTGACCACGGCCGGGACGGCCGCCATCGAAGCGATCGACTCCGCCATCAAGGGTGTTTCGACGGCTCGGGCCACCCTGGGTGCCTACCAGAACCGGTTCGAGCACACCATCAACAACCTCAACGTCGCGGTCGAGAACCTCTCGGCGTCGGAGTCGCGAATCCGGGACACCGACATGGCGCAGGAGATGGTGTCGTTCACCCGCTCACAGATCCTGACCCAGGCCGGCACCAGCATGCTGGCCCAGGCCAACCAGGCGCCGCAGAACGTCCTCTCGCTGCTGCGCTAGGACTGAAGTGGCCTGACGAGGACACGACAGGGCACGGCATCCAGCCAGGGCGCCGTGCCCTGCCCCTGACCCAGGCATGAAGGAGGTACCGCATGGTCACCGGCGGAAGCGTCGACGGCCTGGTCTCGGGCCTGCAAACCTCGTCCGTCATCGCGCAGCTGATGCAGGTGGAGGCGGCGCCGCAGACCGCGCTGAAGAAGAAGGTCAGCGTGCAGCAGACGGTCGTCGGGGCGTACCAGTCGATCAACACGAAGATGGGCGCGCTGCTGACGGCCGCGAAGGCCCTCAACGACAAGAATGCGTTCAAGGGCGCGGCGGCGACCTCGAGCTCCGACACCGTGCTCGCCACGACCAGCGCCACCGGGTCCGACCAGAGCGGCTCGGTCACGTTCCGGGTCAAGCAGCTGGCCGCCGCGGAGTCGCACATCTTCTCGGCCGGCGGGGTGGGCTCGACGGGTGACAGCATCACCGGCGCGTCGACGATCAGCATCACGAACACGGCCACGGGCAAACAGACGGACGTGGCGATCACCGACACGTCGCTCAAGGGCGTGGTCGACGCGATCAACAAGTCGACCGACGCCGGGGTCAGGGCTACCGCGATCCAGACCTCGCCCGGGAAGTACACGCTCCAGCTGACCGCGACCACCACCGGCGCGGCGTCGGCGTTCACCGTCGCCGGCGTCGACGGCCTGGGCGCCGATGTGACAGCGACCGAGGGCGCCGACGCCATCCTCACCGTCGGTACCTCCAACTCGTTCGAGGTCTCCTCCGCGACGAACACGTTCACCGGCCTCATGGACGGCCTGACGATCACCGCGAAGAGCAGGCAGGCCGACAGCGCCCCGCCCGTGACCGTCACCGTGGCCGGCGACACCGAAGGCATCGCCGGGAAGGTGCAGGCGATGGTCGACGCGGCCAACGCGGCGCTGACCGAGCTTGGCAACCTGACCAGGAACGCCAGCGGCGGTGTGCCCGGCGGCGCGCTGGCCGGCAACTCCTCGATGCAGCAGCTGACCAGTCAGATCCTCCAGACCGTGTCCGGCGGCGCGGGGACACTGGGCAGTCTCAAGGACGTGGGCATCGAGCTGACCCGCGACGGGCGGCTGTCGTTCGACAAGACCGCCTTCGTCGCGGCGCTCAACGCCGATCCGGTGAAGACGCGGTCGTACTTCAACGCCGGCGCCGACAACGCCGGCAACGGCCTGGCGGACAAGATGGTGGCCATGGCCGGCAAGGCCACCCAGTTGAACACCGGCACCCTGGCCCAGCTGATCACCAGCGGCAACAGCGCGATCACCGACCTCAACAACCGCATCAGCGGCTGGGACACCCGCCTGGCGACCCGCCAGAAAACGCTGCAACGGCAGTTCACCGCGATGGAGACCGCGCTGGGCTCGCTCAGGAACCAGTCGACCTGGCTGGCCGGCCAGCTGTCCTCGCTGGCCAAGTAACCCGCCGGCCCTGGAGAGTGCATGACCACCCAAGCCCTACGAAACCGCTACGTCACCGACAGCGTCTCGACCGCTCCCCCGGCGCAGCTGCTGGTGATGCTGTACGACCGGCTCGTGCTCGACCTCATGATCGCCGGTCAGGCCCTGGAGTCCGGCGACCGCACGACCGGCTCGGGCCGGATGCACCACGCCCAGGAGATCCTCATGGAGCTGCGCGCCACGCTGGACACGTCGGCGTGGAGCGGCGGTCCCGGGCTCGCCGCGCTGTACAGCTACATGATCAACGAGCTGGTCCAGTCCAACGTGACCGGCGACCGGGCGCGCGTCGAGACCGTCCAGGGCTTCGCCGAGCAGCTGCGCGACGCGTGGCGGGAGGCGGCCGCCCAGGTGACCGCGGCCGGGCCATGACCGGTCCGGAGCGGAGCGGCGCCTGGTCTGGGTCGATCAGCGCGAAGCCCCGTCGAGCCAGACCGGGCGTTGGGGCCGGTCATCATGGGCTCAGCTGCAAGTCATGCCGCAGCCGGAGCGAAGCGGAGGGGTCGGCATGACCGGTCCGGAGCGGAGCGGCGCCTGGTCTGGGTCGATCAGCGCGAAGCCCCGTCGAGCCAGACCGGGCGTTGGGGCCGGTCATCATGGGCT